>CAZNYR010000001.1:0-29955 GCA_964577275.1 uncultured Cytophagales bacterium
AAGAAATTATCATTGATGTCTTTGAAGACGAAGGCATGAAAAAAGCCATGGAAGAAATTGATGAAGATGATAACGAATCCGTTGATATAGAGGAGGTTTATGCCTTGTTAGACCAAGAATAATTATGAAATTGGATATTTGCAAACGGTTCACAAAAGACCTTAAAAAAATCAAAGACAAAACGTTAAATAAACGTTTGAAAGCCAAATTAGAGGAAATCAAAAAAGCAGTTGAAAATACTGATCCTGATGAATTGCCCGAAATCAAAGAAATGCTAAAAATGGAAAGCTCAGAAGATGCGTATCGAATTAAGGTCGGGCAGAGCCATCGGATTGGTGCATTCGTTGAAAAAAATGACAAAATCGAAGAGGACGATAAGCGTTTTTTTTCGCTCAAACGCTTCTTGCATCGCAAAGATATTTATCGGAATTTCCCATAAATCCTCTTTAATTCTTTTGAATTGGAAAAACAACTGAACAACTGGTCCCACCCGTCAAATTTTCATCGTACTGATTTTGCCAATAATCTTTTGTCAGGGAGTGTTCTATAATCATAATTTAAGTGTATTCAAAAAAAAAAAATTTGTGCTACGGCTCAAATGGTGGCACGAATAGACTTACTTTGAAAATTTAAATATTTGATAATGAGTTGCTAAGAAAATGATTTTTTTTTCGTATTTTTTGAAAATCTTTTTTCTACCAAACAAGGGTTGTTTTAAGCCGTTGTTTGGTCTTGTATGCCTTAAATTTGAGTTCAGACGTTACGAATTGAGGTAATTTTACCCAAAAATGAAAAAGATTGCAAAATACGAGAGCGAATTTTCGCTAAGGACATAAAATTGTAAATAGCGAATTTTTGATAAAAATTTGGACAATCGGTTTTCAATTTCGTAATTTTATGTTTTATTAATAAGAACGTGATTTTCCGACTTACAAACAGAGTAAATAAAAATTTGAAATATTATGTCATACATAGAACCCGCTCCGATAAAGGATAAAGCGAATCCTTTTGAGTCCATGATGGCAAGATTTGATGAGGCGACACGCATCATCGGTCTGGACGAAGAGGTATATAATGTGTTGAAAAGCCCTGCTCGTCAGGTCATTGTGTCACTTCCCGTGATGATGGATAATGGCAAGATTCGAGTATTTACGGGCTATCGGGTCGTGCATTCTACGGTATTGGGTCCTTCCAAAGGAGGTATTCGGTACGATATGGATGTTACTTTGGATGAGGTCAAAGCCCTCGCCGCTTGGATGACATGGAAATGTGCGGTAGTCGATATTCCGTATGGTGGTGCCAAAGGAGGCATTATTTGTAATCCACGTCAGATGTCGGCAGGCGAATTGGAACGATTGACCAGAGCCTATACTTCGGCATTGGTCGATGTATTTGGTCCTGATAGAGATATTCCTGCGCCAGATATGGGAACAGGACAGCGCGAAATGGCGTGGATTATGGATGAATATTCCAAAGCACAAGGCAAGACTGTCAATGCCGTCATTACAGGAAAACCCATCGTGTTGGGTGGCTCTTTAGGACGAACGGAAGCCACAGGACGAGGCGTAATGATTTCGGCAATGAGTGCGATGAGCAAAATGAAAATGAACCCCATTCGCTCGACTTGTGCGGTGCAAGGGTTCGGAAATGTTGGCTCGTATGCCGCTTCTTTGCTCACTTCCAGAGGCGTGAAGGTATGTGGCATCAGCGACCACACAGGCGCATTTTGGAACGATAAAGGCATTGATATTGATGGTGCTATCAAATATCGGACAGAAAATAACGGCTTGTTGGATGGTTTTGAAGGCGCAGAACGAATTGAGCATCACGAACTGCTCGAAGCTCAGGTTGATATTTTAGTGCCTGCCGCCATCGAAGATGTCATCACCAAAGAAAATGCCCACAAAATTAGGGCAAAACTCATCGTAGAAGGCGCAAACGGACCTACCAGCGCACAAGCTGACCATATTTTGTATAACAGCGATACGACAGTTGTCCCTGATATTCTGGCGAATGCAGGCGGCGTAACGGTGTCATATTTTGAGTGGATTCAGAACCGATTAGGCTATAAATGGACGGCTGAACGCGTGAATAGACGAAGCGACCGTATCATGAAAGCCGCCTTTGAAAATGTACATGAGGTAGCCGAAAAATACGATATTTCGTATCGATTGGCGGCTTATGTGATTGCTATTCAGAAAGTTGCCGATACCTACCGTTATCGTGGAGGATATTAATTATTGAACGTATTAAATTTGAACTTTTATATATATATTGAACTAGCACCTTGTATGAAATCCGTCAGTCATTTGACTGGCGGATTTTTTTCCCTATGCCCCAAAAAAATCTCAGTACCTGTTTTTAAAACCTTATGGATTTAAGACTCATCTTTTATTCGGAAGGCGATGTTAGCGTAGCAATTTTTGCCTCCAATTCAAGCAATTTCTTTTCCAAATCAGGCAAATTTTTATAAACCGCATAGGATTTCAGACTTTGTTTATGGTCAAAAGCTGGCGCACCTTGTAAGGTTGCCCCTTTTTTTCGTACACTTTTGGTTACGCCAGACCGTGCTGCAATCCGAATTTTATCCGCCAAATGGACGTGTCCCACAATACCCACTTGTCCGCCAATCATACTATTTTTGCCGATGGATGAAGAGCCTGAAATACCCGTTTGTGCCGCTACGACAGTATGCATTCCTATTCGGACATTATGGGCAATCTGAATCAAATTATCTAACTTTACGCCTTCTTCAATGACGGTCGAACCCATTGTGGCACAATCAATTACGGTATTTGCACCGACTTCTACATGATTTTCTAAAATCACATTTCCGACCTGCGGAATTTTTTGGTATGTGCCATCCGCTTGGGGTGCAAAACCAAAACCATCACTGCCGATAACCGTCCCCGAATGAATCGTGCAATGTGCGCCAATTTGCGTTTGTGGATAAATTTTTACGCCCGCATAAATGACAGTATTATCACCGATTTGGACGTTTTTTCCGATGTAAGTATGAGGATAAATTTTAACATTTTTTCCGATTTCTACACCTTCAGCCACATACGCAAATGCCCCCAAATAAAAATTATCGCCCACTTTGACATCTTGCGCCAAAAAGGTTGGTGTTTCGATGCCGTTAGGGTGGGCGTGGGTTTGTCGGTGATATTCAGCCAATAATTGCGAGAAAGCCACGTAAGCATCTTGCACAAAAATCAGGTTCGTATCGAGTGCTTTTTGTGGCGTAAATCCCTCATTGACAAGCACAACGCCCGCCTTGGTCGTATAAAGAAAAGGCTCGTATTTGGGGTTGGCTAAAAAACTCAAATCTTTGGGGGTAGCCTCTTCAATTTTGGCAATATTTTCAACGGTGTGTGTGTCGTCGCCTTGCACTCGTCCTGCTAACAAATCGGCAATCGCTCGCAAACTTAACTTCATAATTATCAGCTAATTAAATCCAAATTGGTTTGTTTTGACGGCAAATTTCGCAAAATCTTAGATATTTTGTTCAAATATTCGCCCTTTTAAATCCAAGATACTTCTCGCAGCCTTAAACCCTATACCAAAATTATGTTTTTTTGGAATTACTACGATTTGTACAGAAATTTGTACAAAAACCCATGATGTTAATCGTGGGCTACGATAAGAACGATTTGTTTTAATATTTAATACCAAATACTCGATAATTACTTATGAATGTACAAATAGCCTCTTCGTGGAAGGAAAAATTACATCCTGAATTTGACAAACCGTATTTTCGGGAATTAGTCGCCTTTATCAAAGAAGACATCGCTCGCCACACGATTTATCCACCAGGAAAGCTGATTTTCAATGCCTTCGAGAAATGTAACTTTGAAGATACGAAGGTGGTCATTCTCGGACAAGACCCCTATCATGGGGCAGGACAGGCAAATGGGTTGTGTTTTTCGGTCAGTGATGGCGTGCGGCAACCGCCTTCGCTCAAAAATATTTTTACGGAAATCCAAGCCGATTTAGGCAAACCCATTCCTGCTTCAGGCAATCTGGAATGTTGGGCAGAGCAAGGCGTTTTATTGCTTAATTCGGTGCTGACCGTGCGGGCAGGCGTGGCGGCTTCGCACCAAAAAAAAGGCTGGGAAATATTTACCGATGCGGTTATCCAAACCATTTCAGACCAGAAAAAAAATGTCGTTTTTTTGCTTTGGGGACGATACGCTCAAGACAAAGGAAAGGTAATTGATGCGTCTAAACATCTGATTCTCAAAGCTCCACATCCTTCGCCTTTGGCGCGTGGCGGTTTTTTTGGGTGTAAACATTTTAGCCAAACGAATGACTATTTACGCCAAGTCGGACAAACGGAAATTGATTTTTAGGACGTAATTCATTCAAAATTTAGTCATTATAATTCCAAAAATATGAAAGCGATAAGTTTGTTTCTGACGGTATTTTTAGTACAAATTCAATTTTCGTGGGCGCAAACGGGCGTTCTGAAAGCTATTACACAAATTCCCGGCAATTTTGCATTTGACATCGGCATTTCAACGATTAATAATCATGAAAAGCTCAAAATATTACCCATGCAATCTCGTAGCCTAAATGCGTATTTTATCTTTGATTTGGGGATTGAAGCGGCAGGATTTTCATTGAATCCGGGACTTGGTATTTCCTCTGAAAATTATCAACTGGATAAACAGGTTTTACTCGCCTCAAACACACCAAAAACCATTGATTTTCAGACTAATCAATCCCTCAAAAAATCAAAATTTAATGCCACTTATTTTGATATTCCCTTAGAATTGCGTTGGGCTTCGGATGTGGGACGAAAGGCTTTTCGGCTTACGGTGGGCGCAAAAACAGGATTTTTGATAAACTCACATACCAAAACTGTGAGCGAAAATAATCTCAAAACAAAAATCAAAAAGGACTATCATTTTAGTCCTGTCCGAAGCATAATTTACGGACGAATCGGCTATAATTGGTATGGCATTTTTGCTTCTTACGGCTTCACCGATTTTTTTCATACCGACACCGCACAAGATGGCGTGCCGATGATGTTTGGAATTAGTTTGGTAGGGTATCGCTAAAATGATAATGAAGAGATTTACCCAATTTTTAAAATTGGGTAAATCTCTCTAAATTGCTGATTATTAAAGCATTTTGACATAACTTCCTAACCATTTGACTTGGTCTTTATTTTTTTCGATGACATACTTGACGTTTTGGTCTTCAAAATGTCCATCAAAATCAATCAAAAACCAATATTTAAACTCGTTGCCATCCCGAAGCGGACGACTATCAATTTTACAAAGATTAATGCCTGCAATATTAAAATCTTGGAGCAAAGTCGCCAGACTTCCAGCCTTATCATCGACTTTGGCAATGATGCTGGTTTTGTTATTATCGCTTCGTTGATTGATAAAATCCTTGCTAATAATCAGGAAGCGTGTGCGGTTGCGTGCGCTATCTTCGATATTCTCAAAAACGACAGGCAACCCCGTAATTTTGGCGGCTACGGCAGAGCAAATTGCACCCGCATTTGGCTCACTTTTAGCGAGTTGGGCGGCTTTGGAGGTCGAAGCAACAGGAATCATCTCGACAGTGCGCGGGAAATATTCGGTCAAAAATTTACGGCATTGTCGGAAGGCAATATCTTTGGAATAAATCCGCTTGATATTACTGATTTCGTCCTCTTCGGAGGCAAACGTAAAGTGAATATTCATCGGGATTTCCGCCACGATTTTTACGTCCGTTTTGCCTAATAAATCAATACTTTCGCTCACCGAACCCTCTCGATTATTTTCAATCGGAATCACGCCAAAGCGCGTGCGGTCGGTCGTAACGCTTTCAAAAACTGATTTTATCGAACTCAAGGCGATATAATCGCTGATACCCCCGAATCGACTTTCGGCTGCCTGATGCGTAAAACTGCCTTCGGGACCCAAATATGCCACGCGCTCAGGCAATTCAAAATTTCGGCTGACCGAAAACAATTCCAAGAACAATACCTCAATGGCATGAGGTTTGAGCAAGCCATTCATTTTTTGATTTTGCTTGACCAAGCGGTCAAGAATGGCTTTTTCGCGTTCGGGGCGATAGATTACCGCATTATTTGTCCGCTTAATATTTCCGACTTCCTTGACCAATTTCATCCGTTGATTATACAAGGCAAGTAATTGGTCATCAATCGAATTAATTTGGTGGCGGATTTGGTCTAATTGCTCTTCCATGAATTTTTCAAAATAAATACCCAACAAAATTCGGTGTGTTGTCTTTTTGGCTCAAAAGGCATGACAAAGATGGAAAGATTCGCCCGAAAGGTTAGAATTTGAGGCGTATTCTTCCGAAAACTTCATGCCTAATTCATATTTGGGATATTCAGAAGCCTCCCTATGTGATTTTATTGCTTTCCAAAATCAGAAATCTAAGATAAGAAAATTACTATTTTTTCTGAAAAAAAACAAATTTTTACTGCTTGATGGCTAATTGTCCGCACGCCGCATCAATGTCTTTGCCTCGACTCCTACGCACATTGACCAATACATTCTTGCGCTCCAAATACTGCACAAAACGCTCAAATTTATCCTCGCTGGCATTCACAAAATCGGCTTCCGAAATCGGATTATATTCAATAATATTGACTTTGCTTGGGACGTGCTTGGTAAATTGATACAATTCTTCGGCATCTTTCGGGCTATCATTTACGCCCTGAAAAATAATATATTCGTAAGTGATTTTATTTTTCGTTCTGGCATAATAATATTTGAGTGCATCCCGCAAAACTGCCAACGAATTTGTTTCGTTAATTTCCATAATCGGATTGCGTTTCGCATCGTTCGCCGCATGAAGCGATAACGCCAAATTAAACTTGACTTGGTCATCGCCTAATTTTCGTATCATTTTTGCTACGCCCGCTGTCGAAATCGTAATGCGCTTAGGCGATAGATTCAATCCCTCCTCTTCCGAAGTCAAGTAATGAACTGATTGTAAGACATTTGCATAATTCAACAGCGGTTCGCCCATGCCCATATACACGATATTCGTCAGGGGTTTTTGGTAATATTTTTCTGCTAATTTATCAATCAAAATTACTTGGTCATAAATTTCGCCTGCTTCCAAATTTCGCTTTCTATCCATATAACCTGTGGCACAAAACTTACATGCCAACGAACATCCAACCTGCGAAGAAATGCAGGCAGTCATGCGGGTATCGGTCGGAATCAAAACGCCTTCTACCAGATTGCCGTCATACAGCCGAAACAATACTTTTATCGTCCCGTCATTTGATTGTTGTTCGGAATGAATAGCTACTGCTCGCAATTCAAAATATTGATGTAATAATTCCCGCAATTTTAATGAAATTTCAGTCATTTCATCAAAATTTCGGGCGGATTGTTTCCAGATACGTGCGTAAATTTGTTTGGCTCGAAAGGGTTTTTCGTGGTGCGTAACCAAAAATTCCCGAATGGCATCAAGACTTACTTTACGAATATCTTGCTTCCTAATATTGGATTTTTCTGTCTGATTATCAGTTACTTGTGTCATAATTTAAAAAGGTCAAAGGGGCAGTACGGAAATATCATATTTGACGAACAGAAAATACAACCAAATCTAATTTGTAATTTATTGATAACCAGTAAAATACATTTCAAAGTTTGATGTTTGAATCAACCAAAATTTTCGCCAAAAGTATCTGATAAATCTTACATTTTCAGTCTATTTTGGCGATAAATTCAAAATAATGAGTTTAACTTTTTTGGGCAGCAATTTTAATTTTATCAACTCGGCATTGATGCCTACCGCCCTCAAATTCAGTATGTAAGAAAATTTGAACCATTTTTTTTGCTAATTCGAGCGAAACAAATCGGGCAGGCAAACAAATAATATTGGCGTTATTGTGCTGTCGCCCCAGTTCGGCAAGTGGCGTATCCCAACATAACGCCGCCCGCACGTTTTGATGTTTATTGGCAGTCATGGCAACGCCTTGTCCACTTCCACAAATCAAAATACCAAAATCAAACTCGCCCGAAGCCACGCCCGCAGCCACAGGATGCACAAAATCAGGATAATCCACCGAATCGGCAGATAACGTCCCAAAGTCTTTGGTTTCGTATTCTTGGGCTAACATTTCGAGAATCGGTTGTTTGTAATCAAAACCCGCATGGTCGCCACCGAGTGCAATTTTTAAAGCCATAATTCTAAAAAATTAAAGAATGTAAGATTTATACTTTAATACAATTTATCTAAAGAAATGAAAAACATAGGCTACGACATTTTTCATTAGGAACTCAAAACCTCACGTAAAGAAAGTAAGTAAACGCAATTTCAGACCGAAGTTAGTGCGAATTTTCGGATTTTATGACCTCAAACTTAATTTTTGCGGATGTCTGTGCCGTAATATTTTTGTAATTTTGCCTCGAATCAAGAAAAATCAAAACATTGGCACGAATCATTGCGATTGATTATGGCACCAAACGAGTTGGGCTGGCAACCACTGACCCCATGCAAATTATTGCATCGGCATTGGATACAGTACACGCAAAAGATATTTTTACATATCTCAAAAAATATACTGAAAACGAAAAAGTAGAGGCTTTTGTGGTTGGGATGCCTACGCATCGAGATGGCGCAGCAACCGATGCCACACCGCACGTGGTGGGGTTTATACGAAGTTTAAAAAAGCAATTTCCTGACATCGAAATCTATCAGGAAGATGAACGATTTACTTCCAAAATGGCGCAAGACGCAATGATCCGGGCGGGCATGAAAAAAAAACAACGCCAGCAAAAAGGAAATCTCGACCGCATGAGTGCCGTCATTATTTTACAATCTTTTTTGGAGCGTAAAAGTTTCGGTTTTTAAATTCTAATTCCGTAGCTTTGCGCCGTTTTTTTTATTGTCCGAACAAAAAAATTTAAAAACACGAAATAATCAAAGTAGTATGATTTATCCGATTGTGGCATACGGCGACCCGATTCTCCGAAAAGTAGCTCAAAATATTACTCATGAAAACACGCCTCACCTACCCGAATTAGCCGCCGATATGTTTGAAACCATGCACCATGCAGGCGGAATTGGGCTGGCGGCACCACAAATTGGGCTGGATTTACGAATTTTTGTGGTCGATGGCACGGATTCGGAGGATGATGAATTGGAGAAATTTAAGCAAGTTTTCGTAAATCCTACGATGCTCGAAGAGTTTGACGAGGAATGGATTTACGAAGAAGGTTGTTTGAGCATTCCCACCATTCGGGAAAATGTCAAGCGAAAATCCAAGATTCGCATTCATTTTTTTGATGAACACGGACAGGAATTTGAACGAGAATTTGATGGAATGAAAGCGCGCGTCATTCAGCACGAATATGACCACATCGAGGGCATTTTATTTACCGATTATTTGTCCCCGCTCAAAAAACGTTTGCTCAAAGGAAAATTGAATCAGATTTCTAAAGGTAGCGTATCGGCAGATTACAAAATGCGATTTCCGAAAATTCCAAAAAATGCTAAAAAACGATAAAAATTACATTTGTTTATTTGTGAGATTTTATTACCAATTTAAGAAAAATAAAATCTTTTTATGCACCTACCGAATCGAGTAGATAATTTCCAGTTTGGCAGAAAGCAATTATGAATCAAATTGGAAATTTCTACCTTAATTTATTGAAAATCAGTAAGTTATTCCATTCTAAAAAGTACAGGATTACTTGGCGAAGCATCCATTTCTATGTTCAATACTTGTAAGTTTAACAAATAATTTCCATCCAAAATATCATCTGATACATAAATTAACTCGGTAATCGTTGCATTTTTTTGAGGTTTTTTAGGATAATTCCAAAATGATTTGTGCATCTGAAGTGCGCCCTCGTCTGATTCTTTATCCACCGAAGGCAAATCGACTAATAAATGTGCGATATTTTTTTCTCGTAAAAATACGCCGATTTCAGGTGATAAATACGGTGGATTTGTCCCCGAATATTGTTTTAATTTTTTATTTGAATTTGGTAATGTTCTCAAAATCAAGGCATTATAAGGAAGATTTCCGAACTGTTTTTGGATACTTTCGAGTGTGATGAGGGCATCGCCATTTGGCAGGTTTTGGGGCGTAACCGAAATGACTTGTGCCACAAAATGAAATGCAGCCAGTGCATCATTTAATGTCATTTTATCCGAAGAAATATGCCCATAACATTCGGTATGTGTACCATTTCCGTGCGGTGTAAGTGTTAATTTTTGATAATTTACACTTCCACCTTGCGCCACATTACCTATAAAATCGCCAACGCAGATAATTTCAGATTTAGGTGATTCAGCGTAATAACAATTCACATTTTTCACGTTCGGCACGAGCGGAAAAGAAATACGCAAAGGTTTGGATAAATCAACGGTATATTGCTGATAATCAAGTTGTAATGTAATTTTCATGGGCATAATTTTTACCTTCTAAATTACAAAATAAATACCCAAGTTTGCTAAAGAATACTATTTTTATCCAAATTTTGATGTATTTTGTAGGTATAAAAACTTCTAATTTGTCCATTCCACTAAATCAAAATTTCTCATGCACTATTTTATAGTATTATTTATTTTTAATCTATTAAGTTTCGTATGTTTTCCATTACAAGCTCAAAAATTATCCAAAAAAGAAACAAAATTTTGGCAAGCAGTTCAAAAAAATGACATCAATCAAGTTCAATATTATTTGAAAAAAGGAATCAATCCGGATACAAAAAAAGAAAATTATTACACGCCATTATATTGGGCATTGCATCAACAAAAATTTGACCTTGCCGAAATTTTGATAAAATACAAAGCAAAAATTGATGCGCCTATCTATCAAAATCTGACACTTCCACAAAATGCTACTTTGCTGATGTTGGCGTGTAGTGGTAGAAATCCACAACATCACCGCATTACCGAATTTTTGCTTAAACATGGCGTAAATCCAAATATAACGATAAAAGCACAAAATCTAACGCATGACTTTTCGGCATTAGAAATCGCAATTTTTAGCCGAAATTATTTTGCCGTTAATTTATTGCTGAAGTATGGCGCAAACCCAAACCGAGTTATCAAAAATAATCCACGTTTTGGAAGTTTTACATCATTAGGACTTGCTCTAAATCAAGGAGTTAATGCACAAACTGACGAGGATATTATTTCAATTCTTTTGGCAAACGGCGCAAAAGTTCAACACATTATTGCCTTCCAAAATGGAAATGATGTGCCTTACGAAGTGCTTTTTTGTAGCGTTAAGCATACTTATTCTGTCGAAAATATTGCCAAAAAATTGAAAGAAAAAGGTGCAAATTTTGACCTTGATGTACGCTTATCTAATTATGAAGGAAAACTATTTCCATTCGTAGCCAAGTACAATTCATTGGGTGTTATTCAGGCATTGGTGGCTTGTCAAATAAACCATAACTCGCAGATTATCAGGGCAGAAAGTCCGCATGAAGTCGGATTTACTGCCTTGCATTTTGCGATTCAAAAACAAGATGAGCAGATGGCAAAATATCTTTTGAGCCTCCCTGCTGTGGATACAACTATCCGAGCAAAAAATGGACAAACCGCACTGGATATGGCACGCAAAAACGGCATGATTACGCCACTTTTTGAGAGGCAAAAAATCATTACACAAGATGATATGGCAGGTTTTGAGGCGGATAGTTTGTGGCAACTTGTTCCAAAAAATTCAGGTAAAAAAAAGGTCGATATTCTGAACGAATTGGGCAAAGGTTACTGCGAATTTTTCCAGATTCAGGAAGCCGAAAAAGTGCTGCGTCAAGCCTTAGATTTGGCGCAAAAATTAGATGACCAAGATGGCATGGCAACGACTTATAAATATTTATCAAATCTATATTTTATACAAACATTTTTTGAGCAATACACCACAAAAACGCACGAAAATTTATACGAAATCGAAGAAAAATATTTCAAACGAAAACGAGATACTTTGACTTTTATTCCCGATGAACCGCATTCCAATTTTGTGAGGAAGGCAATCGAACACGATATTTATTCTGCGAATAAAATTGAGAAAAATAAGTTTAAACCTGAATTTGCTCCTGATGTTACAATACGCGTAAAACGTCAAGTTTTCCATAAAGAATATTGGGAAAAATCGAAAAATTATGGCATCAAGGCAGGCGAAATTCGGATGGCACAATCGGCAGCCGATAAACAAGTTTGGGGGATTCAACAGCTTTTGGAAATACTTACGTTGCACTCTGAAGCGACAGAAAAAACAGAAAAATTATATCTTAAATGGTTAAATATCAGATACAAAGAAAATGATGAAGAAAAAGTTTTATGGGCATTAAAAAATATTATACGGTTTTATGTTCAGGCACGAGAATACGAAAAAGCAGAATCTTATATTCAAGAAATATGTAAAATTTATGAAAAAACAAATTCAGAAAATATTGCTCGATTATTTATCAATTTTATGCCTTATTTTGATTATTTGCCTCGTTCCACAAGATTAAAAATGAATCAGGATTCTATCAATCAAGTTTTACAGAAACAAAAATTTAGGTATCTTCAAAGAGGTTTGGTTGCGGTTCAGGAACATATTTGGGATGATACTTTGAAGCAAAAATTTTATCGCCGAATTAGCTCCTATTACGAAAAAGATATGACAAAATTTCGGGGTTTTTTTGAAACAAAGTATTTATTAAATCAATATTTAAACACTATTTCCTTACAAAATGATATTGATGCCTTAGTCAGAGGGTATTTTGTGGTGGCTTATCATGTACGAGATACGACAATTTTGAACTATTATTTGGCAAAAATTCCTGAATTATTGACCAAAATTTCTGACCGAAATAAAGAAAAAAGTTATTGGATTCAGTACGCTAATTTTTATCAAATGACTTTAAAAAATTATGCTAAAACATTATCTATCAGGATGTTATTGTATGATAAAAATTATCTCAATTTGAACGAAGTGAAAGCACCTATCGAAGAAATTGTTTTCAGAAAAACAGACAAAAATCAACTTGAAAAGTGTCTTGGAGTTTTGGAAAATTTCTTAGAAAATCACGAAAATACGGAGGAGAAAATTTGGGCTTTTCGCCTGCAAAGTCGTTTGTGGCAGCAACTCAAAAATTATCAGAAATCAGCTGAATTTCGAGAAAAAATCATGGCTTTTGATACGCCTCAAAATGCAAAAAAGATACGAATTGATGCGGCGGATGCGGGTTTTTTATTTCAGTTAGCTGGCAATCAAGAAAAAGCAATTTTGTATTTGGGTCGAGCCTTAGAAATCACCCAAAAATATTTGGAGTTTGAGCCTCAAGTTCCAATTTATCAACTCAAAGTTGCTTATTGCTATGAATCTTTTGAGCAATTCCGTAAGGCAGAAAAAATATACGTGGAAGCCTTCGATACTGCACGAAAAAACTTAGGTAAAAGTAAGGGAGTTTTGGAGCAATATATCAAAAATTTATATACAGCGCATGATGTTTCCTTGCGGATTGGTCAGTTTTATGGCAACCAAAAGATGAAGAAAAAAGCGTTAAAATATGCTGAAACTTCGTTAAAAGTAGCAAAAACCTTACCTAATGAAAAAGTATTTGATAAAGTATATCGAATTAAAAAATCTACGGAATTGATAAAAAAATTAGAACTTTTATAATTTGTAATATAGCATATAGATTAAGCAATATAAAATTTTTCGTTTTTGTCAAGCAACCCTCATGAAATTTGTGTGTCTTTGAGATAATACTAAATTTGAGAACATGATGATTCGACAATTATTTTTACTTTTTGTATGTTTGACAAGTAGTTATCTGCTTGATGCTCAGGATGATAGCGAACCCAAAACACTGCTCGGCACGGTGGATAAAGTATCGGGTTTTGGCGGTTTTAATATGGAATTTGGTAGTTTGAACAATGATTTTGTCGTTTTTTCGGGTGGCGGCGGCGGCATTTTATTGAACCGCTCGATTTTCTTGGGGGGCTATGGGATGGGGATGAGCAACGAGTTCAAGACCGAAATTAATGGCGTGGATACCCGCCTGAATTTTGGACATGGCGGTTTTTGGTTGGGTTATGATGCGATGCCCGCCCGCATGATTCATTTGACGACAAGTGTAAAACTGGGCTGGGGTGGTGTAAGGTTTCAACCTAATTTTGTTGGTTTTCCACCTTCAGGTATTTTTGATGATTCGTTTTCGGAAAATGTATTTGTGATTCAACCCAGCGCAGGCGCAGAGCTTAATCTGACCAAATTTTTTAAGATTGCGCTGACAGGAAATTATCGCTTAGTACAAGGCTTGAATACTGACGGACTGGATAAGAATTTGTTGAATGGTTTTTCGACCGAACTGGCTTTTAAATTTGGTTGGTTTGATTAGTTTATTAACAAATCATGCGTATTGCGTATGAATTTAGTTTTGTAAGTTAGTTTGATTTAAAAAATTGATAATCAGGTAATTACAAAATAAATATATCAAAAATCACTTGATACGCATGATTTGATACATTTTATTATTTATATTCTAAAATCATTTCTTTAATTGCTTCGACCCAAAGAACTTCGGTGTTCAGGCTTTCTACTAATTCCCAATGTTCGCCTCCATTTTGTTCAAAAATTTCTTTGTATTCTTGTCCGACTTCGATGGTGGTTTCCAGGCAATCGGACGTAAAAGCAGGGGAAAAAGCGAGTACATTTTTGACATTTTTTTGGGTTAAATCCATGATAACATCTTCGGTATAAGGTTTAATCCAGGGGGTTTTTCCGAGCCGAGATTGAAAACAAACTGTGTACTTTTTGTCTGAAATATGTAATTTTTCGGCTAATTTTCGGGAAGTGGCAAAACATTGTGCGCGGTAACATAATCTATTTTGGGGGGTTAATTGGTCGCAACAATCGTCAGTAAGGCATTTTTGCGTGGAGTCGCCTTTACGAATTTGTCGTTCGGGCAAGCCGTGATACGAAAATATAAAATGCTCAAAATCATGGTGTTGCAAATATTTTTGGGCTAATTGTGCGAATGTCTGAATCATTTTATCATTTTCGGCATAGGTATCTATCAGAATCATCTTGGGGATAATTTGCCATTTGCTCACAATTCGGAAAACTTCCTGATGCACCGAACCCGTGGTGGCGGAGGCGTATTGCGGAAAAAGAGGAAAGACAATAATTTTATCTAACCCCTTGTTTTTGAGTTGGTTAAGGGCGGATTCCATGCTGGGATTTTGGTAACGCATCCCCAAAACGACTTCAAAATCATTGCCCAATGTTTGTTGTACTAATTTTTGTAATTCCAATCCATTGACCAAAAGCGGTGAGCCTTTTTTTGTCCAAACTTTTTTGTATTCCTTGGCGGACTTTGGCGAACGAAATGGCGCAATAATGAGATTGACCAATAGAAATCGGGCTATGGGATTGGTGTCAATGACTCGTGCATCGGACAAAAACTGACGCAAATATTTGCGTACATCTGGTGTATTGGGGCTATCTGGCGTGCCTAAATTGACTAAAAGAACTCCCGTTTTTGCTTTCATTTTTTAGCATTTTTGGATAAATAAAGAACCTAAACCTTTGGAAGGGCTAAGATGTTTGAATTTAGGTTGGTAGAATTTTTGGATAAAATTTTCAAATCATTGTAAAAAAATTAAAAAACGAGATGAAACATACTTTGACAAAACATTACTGGCAAAATCGTTATGATGACCAACTCACGGGCTGGGATATTGGCGAAGCCTCTACGCCTTTGCGAGAATATTTTAATCAGTTGGAAAACAAGGAGTTCGTGCTATTAATTGCGGGGGCGGGCAATGCCCACGAAGCCGAATATTTGCATCAGCAGGGCTTTAAAAATGTTCATGTGGTGGATATTGCTGCACAACCTTTGGCAAATTTGCAGCAACGCTGTGCGGATTTTCCGAGCGAACATTTGCATGAAATGGATTTTTTTGAACTTGAAGCGCAGTTTGATATAATTATTGAGCAAACTTTTTTTTGTGCGATTGCGCCAAATCTTCGTCCGAAATATGCCAAAAAGATGCACCAACTTTTGAAGCCAAACGGCAAATTGGTAGGCGTTTTATTTGATGAGCCACTGAATACGGAACATCCGCCGTTCGGAGGAAATCAGCAAGAATATTGGTCGTATTTTGAGCCGTATTTTAGTATCCATTGTTTTGAGAAATGCCATAATAGCGTTCCTGCAAGAGCAGGACGTGAATTATTTATGAACCTGAAAAAGAGCGTATGAGCATAAAAAGTATGCGATTTTACCTATCAGGTTTTTCAAAAATCTGATAGGTTTATGAAATTAATAATCTTGTCCTAAAGGATGAATCATCAGTTCGTCAATGACGATATTTTTGGGAGTCGAAGCGACATAAAGCACGGCATCGGCGATGGCTTGGGGCGAGAGCGAATCCCGTTGATTTTGTTGGTTAGAAGGCTGATTACCAGCAAAATAAGTATCGGTAATGCCCGGATAAATGGTGCTTACTCGAATATCGAAAGAGCGCACCTCCTTTCGGACGGCAATCATGTAAGCATCTTGGGCAAATTTGCTGGTGCAATAGAGGGACCCCGAAGCGAATGTACGTTTGGATACATCCGAAGCGATTGTAATAATGTGTCCGTTTCGTTGATTTTTCATAGATGGAAGCACGGATTTGGTCATTAGGAATGTACCTTTTACGTTCACATTCATCACGTTTTCCCATTCTTGGAGCGAAATTTCATCCGTAAATTTGAATGTACCAATTCCTGCATTATTTACCAAAAGGTCAATTTTTTGGTGTTTTTCGAGGGTTTGTTGTACAATGTGCTGTATGCGGTTTTCGTCCGTTACATCGACCGAAAATAGTTCGGCTGTGCCGCCATTTTGTTGAATGTGTTGGGCAGTTTTTGTGAGGTCATTTTTGTTTCGTGCCAACAAAATGACATGATAAGATTTTGAGGCGAAGGCAATGGCGATTTCTTTTCCGATGCCTCGTGATGCTCCTGTGATGATGGCAGTTTTCATGATTAATTTAGTGTTTATGTTTACGTACCCACGATGTTCATTTCACAAAAATAGAAAAAACAAGGCGATTTATTTGTGCGCTAATTTTCGCCTGAAACTTTAAAGATTCTGAAAAACAAGAGGTTAGCCGTAGCGGAATTTTAAGGAACAAAATAATTGTACTTTCACGCCAATTCCGCCCCCAGAAATTCATAACTTTGTCTAAGTTGTTTTGTCAAGTTTTCAGAAAAACCGATTACTTTCGTGATTCATTAAATATTCCTGAGAGTACCTCATCTACTTTGGAATCGCTGGGAGCGGTTCAAGATTCGTTCACACAAAAATTCGTTCATGTATGTTTGATTTTCGTCAAGCCTCGACTCGGACTCGTTCAGCCGAACCGACGGCATTAAAGGAGGTACTATCTCAATATTTGGCAACCTATCAGCTGGAAAAGCCCCATAAGGAAGCAAATTTGAGGGTTTTATGGTTGCGTATGATGGGAAAACCGATTGCAGACCGTACTCAACGGCTTTTTGTCAAGGACAAAACGCTGTATGTCGAACTGACCTCCGCCCCGCTCAAGCAAGAATTGAGTATGTCAGGCGGGCAGGTGCGGGATTTTCTTAATCGAGAAATCGGCGAAAAACTGCTCGAAAAAGTAGTTTTTATGTAAAAAATAGTTCGGTTAAGTTATTTTGGTTTTAATTATCAGGGCTGCAATTATTCCCGAAGTGCATAAATCCCATCAAATTTACAATGGATTTGGTGGGATTTTTTTGTCTGGTGCGGTGGCGTGATTTGTGGATAAATTGGACTAAATTTTGAGTACGATGCAACGAAACGGGTGCGAAACGGGACTTTTCATAGAGTACACTCCAAAAACTAAGATTTCTTTTCGATTATCGAAACCCTTTATCAAAAACTTACGTCTTGGGAAAAATTTTTGCTTCGCAAACATACACTACGGCTCGTGAAAAAGGCTTTACACGCACGAAAATAGGGTGGGAGAGGGGCAAAAAGATAAAATATTTTTCGGACTAAGATTTCGGGATTCGGTGCGAAATCTTTAATATTGCACGGTAAGTGTGCTTTTACGTTTTTTTGAACCAGAAAAAAGACTAAAAAATAAAGAATTTGTGCAGTATAATTTATTAAAAATCAAGACGATAGCTGTTAAATTTATTCCTAAACGGCGTGCAAAATATACTTTATCCAAAATGCGAAGGACTGCCTGAATTCGGGTAGGGGCTTGCTCTTAATTAGTTTATCCGATAACAAAAGTGTTATCCGATAAGCGATTTTTCTATTTATTATAGTCTATCTTTAAACAAGAAACTTTTAAAATTTTTAACTAAACTCTTTAAATATTAATTTGATGAGAACTATGTTTAAAAACTACTTTAAACTCCTCGTCTTCCTCGGAGTTTTCGTAGGCTCGTGGTTAGCGGGCTTCGATGTCGGGGCGCAGACGTACTGGACTGGAGCTGTAAGTAATGATTGGAACAATGATGCGAACTGGACGAATTTTCAGCCGTCCACGACAAATCCCGGTTTCATTACAGCTGACCCTTCGGGTACTAATGATGACCCGCAACTGACCGCAGGCGAATCCGTCTTGAGCCTTTTTATTAGTGCGGGACGTACCGTTGATTTGAATGGACAATTTCTGACGGTCGGTACGACACTGACTGTTGGAGACCAAACTCCTTTTGCGAACCTTGACACGGAAACAGGTATTGTTGTCTTCAATAACAGTTTGCCCGGCGTAACTGGACCTTTGTCCATCCAACGCATCGGGAATGGAGATGTAGATATTCCACGACTGGGTGTTGCGGGGGCAAGTTCATTGTCATTCGTAACGGGAACGAACGTAAACTTAACTCGTAATGCTGGCGGTGCAGCCAACCCCATTTTATTGATTGATGCTTCAGCCGCCGCAGGTGATTTTGGCATTGATGCGGGTGAGAACGGTATTCTTAGAATTGATGCTACGGGAGATAATACGATAGAACTTGTTGATGCTAACGCTAACGCCAGCCCTCAAATTGGGATTGGTGATTTGGGCGGTACAGGTACTGGACTCGGAAGCGTTGTTTTTACGAGTGCAGGTACGGTTTCCATCGAAAATACAGGTGCTGGCTTAAACTCACGTTTAACGATTTGGTCGGATTTAGTGCTTGAGGCGAATACAATCATTCAGCAAGAACCCACGGCAGGTGATGCCACAGTTTTGCGTTTGAATGCGGATTTTACAAATAACTCGACAGCAAATCCTATTTTGCAAAATGGTGCCAACGTATATGGACAACTGATTTTTAGTAACACGTTAAATAATCAAACGATTTCAGGTAACTTTATGACTATCAGTCATTTGCACGTAACGAAAGCCAATGGTGACTTGATTTTGAATACTTCGGTTACACTGGATGGTAGTGCAGATGCAACGCACGGTTTAATTACTGAAAGAATCTTAGAAATTTCGGGTGGTGTATCAGATATTAACCTGAACGGAGCAAATGTTACTTTAACGCTTGACCCTAATAATGCGACTGGTGATGAAGTATTCATGTCAAATGTTCCTCCGGGAGGTAACGAAATTTATGGTACAGGTACGTTTGCCATTGAGTCGGAAATAGGCGGTAATAATGCTGTTTTGATGGTATCCGATTTGGTTGTAAATTCCAATATGCGAGTTGGTAGGACAGCAGATGATGGTTCTGTACTAGACTTCAACGGCGTAGCAAACCAATTATATTTTGGTGGTGATAAAATGGATATCTATGACCATACTGCTTTTACGGATGCGAATGGGAACTACATTCAATTTGTAGGCAGTAATTTCCAGACAGTTACTACACACGATAACGATGAAATCTTAGAATTACCTGCGTTGGAAATTGCAAAATCAGGCAATGATGCGAATGCTGTATTTTTAACGGCGGCAGCAGATAACACAACTACGGTTGATTTTCAGATTGCAACGCATAATGGTACGGCTGATAGAATTATTGTATTTACTTCTTCAGATGACTTTGGCAATTTTGCAAGCACAGGCTTGAGCCAATTATTGATTTCGCAGGATGTTGTCTTAGCCACTAATGTTGCAAACGGCGACCTCGAAGACGAAACAGACGGCAACGGCAATATTTCAGGTGCTGGCGATTTTCAGCTGAATGCTGCTACACAGTTAGAAAGTAATTTTGCGATTGGTGCTGACTTATTATTGAATAATCTAGCATTGACATTAGGAACGAATAATCTTTTGTTAGGCGGTGATATTCTTGATGGTTTGACGGTCGGTGATGCGGGTGCAGGTACGATAGTTAATGCAGATGGTGTGGCAGATGACGAATTTGTAACGATTGGTACGGTATCGAATGGTTCTGGCAATACGAGTTTAGATATTGCAGCATTATCTAACGTGGTCATGAAACGTACTGCACGAGTAGAGCAAGATATTAATATTACGGTGGATGGTGCTGCTGCTGGTACAAGTTTAGTGATTTTTGATGGGGGTAGTTTTACAAGTGCCAACGAAGTAACGTTGACATTAGAAGCTGCTGACCAAGATATTCACTTCACTACCACAAATACAGGAATGTTTGCTAACCAATTTGTAACGATTGCAGGTGCATTCGAGCTGGATTTAAATGTTCCTACTGCTTTTAACTCAGTTAATTTTACGAGTAGCGGAACAGGTTTATTTGCTTCCAATGCGGCAAATGTCATTGATGTAGATGCAAATGATGACACATTTAATCATCATGTAGTGTTAGGCGGTGATTTAATTAATGATGGTGCGCAAGATTTGTTTAGAGGTTTAAATGCCAATGACTTCTTGATATTTGATGTTCCTGCTGTTGCGGTTAATGGTTCAAATGGATTTACAACAGTTGGTGTAAGTGCAAGAGCTGCGGGAGATGGTCTTAGCGTAGAAAGATTGAAAATACAATCTGCAAGAACGTATGCACCTGCAGCGGGTAATTTACAATGTTTTAATCCTGACTTGGAATTCACAAGTGGCGTTTTGACATTTACGACAGGTGCCAGGCTGATAGGTCCAGCTTCAAATAACGTTCTGTTAGACCTTTCACAAAATGGGTTTGTTTCGGTAGCTCCAGTAGGTGTTGACGGAGCGGCTCTGACGCTTGCAGTAGATGGTAATATTGCTACGGCAGTTGACCCGAACTATTCGGCAATCGTAGGTGGTGGCTGGTTAGTTTTCGGAGGCAATAACCAATTTACGCCTACTGGCGGTAATATTATCATGGGTATCAGAAACTGGACAAATACCGTTCCTTTGGCATTGACAGGGGAATTAGCCATGACAGGCAATTTGTTCATTACGATTGACCCCATAAACTCAACTGAAACTGGGGCAGTTCGCTTGATTGGTGGTGAGTTTCAGACAGTTGCACCGGGCAGAAGCGTACAAGTAACTGCCACAGGCATTGCGGCAGGTGCAGAAATGGGCTTTATCCCGAATTTGATTATTGATAAATGTCAGACTGGAAACTTCGTAACAGCTTTCCAATCAGCAGGTTGGAATATGGTTATCGGACGTACAGGCACGAATGCTGGCGACCCGCATTATGGTTTTATGAGCGTTCAGAGTGGTATTTTTGCCATGAACGGCTTTACAACCATCGTAGGTAACGGCAATGACGGAGGTCTATTTATTAGTGCTTATGATAATCCGATTGCCGCTGGCGAAAAAGGTACGTTTATTACGTCTAATACTTCGTTGGCAGGTTCTTCGCCTTATTCGTTATCAGGGATTAATCTTGGAAACGTTATCAATTCGGCGGCAGCAGACGCTTACCAAATGATTTCGGTTACGTCAAACCAAGCCTTTGCTACGGTTTCGATTCCAAATTTGGTTATTGGTCATGCTAATTCAGGTCCTGTCGGACGAGGTGCAAATATCCGAGTGCAACGCAGTGGCTCATTGACAGATTTAGCCCTATCAGTATTCAATACCGCTTCGACTTACGATGAGCCTGCGCTTTATTTGGCGGTGGACAATAGTAATAGTCAAGGCAACTTGAACCTGTACGACAATGATTTGTTTATCACGGGTGGTGGCAATGTGGTTGTACGTCAGGAAAATAACAACGCCGCAGGTTTTGGTTCGCTTCACAATGGTAATAATTACGTACAAACCAATTACGGCATCGTGATGGGTGATGTAACTTCTTTGGGAGCAGGTACAAGCATGGAAATGACCACCGTAACACGGGTGGGCTTGGCAACTTTGGAAGCCTCACGCTTTACGATTGACGGTAATTTGACCTTGAATCAAGGCGGTGTAACGTTGAATAATAGCTTCTTGGAATTACGTAAGAACTTGTTTCACAATAGTTTTGCAACGGCATTTGTAACTGGTGGCGCAAGCGGTGTTTTGCAAATGACTGGCGCAGATGCTTCGATTAATTTCTTATCTGCAGAATTGCAGATTCCGAGTTTATTGATTGATAACGTAGTTAATGTATTTAATACAGCAGGTGCGAATTTTACACCCGGCACGAATGTCGGTGGTAATTTGGTATTAGGTACTGGACGTGCTTTGCCATTGCCTAACGGTGCGGTATCTTTTGCTACTGTTTTGGATATTGGTAATAAATTAATGCTGAACGGTGCTTTCTTGACCATTACAGGACAAGGCGGTCATGCGGAAGGCTTAGTTGATGGTGGAGGCAAAGAAGGTGGAATCATAGCTGCTAATAACGGCGGTGGTGTCCGAATTGATGCTTTCGTAACCGTAGGCAATAACAACTTGACCTTCAAAACGGCTGGTGTGTATATTGTTGATGGCACAAATGTAAGCGTTCCCACAGCATTAGGTCGAGTTCATACGCAAGCAAATACTTTGACTCTGGGTGGTTATTTGTACGAACAAACAGGCGCAACCTCGACAACTGGTACGGATGCCTTTATCACGACAAATAATGCTTCGAGTACAGGCGGTTTGGTTGTTTTTGATTGCTTGGCAAATACTACGCAATTCATTAGCAGTAATGGCGGTCCTGCGGCAATCATGGCGAACGTCCTGATTAACGGCAACGAAGTAACCTTAGGAGCTGGTTCTACTGCTACCGAAACGACAAATGATAATGTTCAATTATACTTAGGTGGTGAAGGCTTCACGACTGCAAAAGCTACTTTATCGTTAGCTAACGGTGGTACTGCTGATGCAGCCAAATTGAACTTAGGCTTTAATAGCGTCATTTTCTTGGCGGGCAATGGTGCTTTGATTGATGATGATAACCGAGTAGCGGGCGAA
This sequence comes from uncultured Cytophagales bacterium, assembly GCA_964577275.1. Lineage (GTDB taxonomy): Bacteria > Bacteroidota > Bacteroidia > Cytophagales > Thermoflexibacteraceae > UBA2561. Next base: position 23,236 of record CAZNYR010000001.1, read on the forward strand.
ACTTCAATGATTGGTTTTGGTACTGTCATGGTTACACCAAATGTTACGGCAATGATTACCGTAGGTACACATTTTGGTATTGCAGATGACCTTATCTCAGATGGTACAAATCCGCAAATTAACTTAGGTGGAAACAATTTGTTCTTAGGTGGAGATTATGCAAATAATACGAATCTTACAAAAGCATTCATCACGGCAACTACAGATGATGCCTCTACTTTGGTCTTGAATGGTACGGCTTTCCAAACTATTTCATTGACAGGAACAGTTGGGCTTCAAGCAAACGGTACATCTACATTTACGGAAGTTCCACATATTAGAGTAGCAGGTATTGGAACTACACTTGCAAGCGATGTAGCTGTTTACGGTGGTGCTGGTGATGCTTTGTACTTGGACGCTCCTCTTTATCTAAGCGATGTAACAGGTGTAAATAGCTTCTTCTTAACGGTTACAAATGAAGGAACGCAATTAAATGCTGTATATGCAGCAGCAAATGCGTTTATTTCAGGCAACAGTACGGCTGGCGGTGGTGGCGATGGTTTATACTTTAAAACATCGAATAATATCAAAACCGTTACTTTACGAAGTAATTTGACTGTTCTTGAAGCAGAAGTATTGATTCATGACGGACATACGGTAAATATGGATGCTAATCATACGCTTGCGATTGGTGGTGATTTGGCTTCATGGAATGGTGCCGCAGTATCAACTACCAATGGTGGTGCTTCTATCACGTCATCTGATGCAAACGGACATGGCTGGGTGAAATTCATTACTTCTATCGAATCAACAGGTCTTGGATTAACAGATTATGACTTTAGAGGTATTAATCGAGTTCCTGCTTTGGCAGTTGAAATGGGCGGATATGTAAATCATAACCAATCTCCAAACGGCTTCACAAGCATTACATCAAATCTTTCTGGTGAAGTTTTGAAGTTTATGTCTGGTAATTTCAATCCTAACGATGATAAATTAGCGGTTGTAGGCAATGGTAATAACACAATTGCAGACTTTACGACTGGTAATTATCAAGTTTATGTAGCTGATAATAACGCTCTGGGTGGACTTTGGATTGCGGGTTCAGGCACAACAACGATGGAGTTAGGTGATTATGACAATAATAACGGCTCTGAACTGATGATCAACCCCGGCTTGATGATGCGAGGTACGGTAATTCCTACTGTTCAAATCGGAAAAGCAGGTTTAGCACCTGTTACTTTGAGTGGTAATTTGTATATCGGTATTCCAAATGTTACCAATACAAATAGCTTCCTCTCAATTGTAGGTGGTGTGTTAGAGTTGAATAGTAATAATGTTCAGTTTATGACGGCAGCACGTTTGACTGAAAATTCAGCGGGTGGAAACTCCATTGTAAACTCCGGTACTACGAATTATCCGACTACATTGGGCGGTGCAACCTATACAGGCAATCCGCAAGGAGTTGTATTTGCAACAGCTGCAAATTCAACGCAGGCTAATAACGAAACATACTTGTTAGGTTTGGATGTTACTAATAATGTAGGTACAGTAAGTGTTGAGCTTCGTAAAGATAAGATAGCAGATGGTTTCGATATTTATGGAAATCAAGTAAATATCGCACGGAATTACGCTATAACGCACAATACTGTTGTTGCGACTTCAATTGGAATGGTATTTACAAGTGCTGAAATAGGAAATTACAAATCTGAAAATCTGGAGTTTATTACTTTCGGACCTTCAGTAACACCAAGTAACGCAGGTTTCTATACGCCTTTGGTAGGTGCGCATACAAATGGAACTAATTTGGCAACCTTTGTTACTGTACCACGACAGGTCGCTCCTACGGTAGTACCATTTAATGGTTATGTTACGTTAGGTGTGAAACCTATCAATATTTTCCATGACTGGAAAGTAGTGAATGGTGTGGCTACATTTGATGAAAACTTAGATGCTGAAGCATGGGAAGGTATGACTACGGTTACGGGTATCGGTACTCCGAATACGGCAGATGACCAAGATGGTATTTTCCGAATTGAGTATCCTGCTTCAAATGCTCCGATTACGATATTTGCTACGGTACATGGTACTGCTAAATACACTGACGATTATACCTTTACGGTTTCGTCTGCACAAGCTGGAGCAATTGTAAATGCGACAACGACGGCAACTAATGGCTTCTTAACCATTACGTTACCTGCAAACTCAACTACTACATTCTTAACAGTAAATGTTGTAGATGACCAATTTGTAGAAGCGATTGAGAATGTGTTTGTTACTCTGACAGGAGTACAACAAGCAACGCACGTAGTAAGTAATCGATTTACGACTGCAAGTCTGAAAGTATATGACAACGATGCGCCTGCTATTTTGGTACAAGCCGTAAATCAGGTGGGTAACGCCTCTCCAGTTTATGTACAAGGTACAGCAGTAGCAATGAACCAAGATGCTACGGCATTTATTTCAGTAGATGAAGCATTGCCAAATGAGCCCTTCAAAACAGCTCGTGTTGCCTTCCGATTGCAGACAAAACCTGCGGTTGGTGGTACAGTAACGGTAAATCTTTCTCTCAAAGATTTATTATCTGATGCTTACAGAGCAAATCGTGAAGCGAGAATCTTAACTTCAGCCCAAAGCGGAACAACTGCTGGTGGCACAATCGTTAATGATTCAACTTACCGATTCGTTTTTGACGGTAATACATGGGCAAACTTCGTAACGGTTGATATTCGAGGTGTAGATGACGGCGAACTTGATCCCGGTGTAACGACTTCACCATTCGGTCAGATGTTTGATGTAAAAATTGAAGTGGATCAAATTGCAACCACAGCGATTGATTACAAAAATCCAAGCAGCTTGAATCCGCATCAAAAAGACAACAATGGTGAGCCATTACCGACTTCGATTGCACCAATTACCTTAAAAGGTATTAATTTCGATGACGAAAAAGCGTTACAGTTTATCGTTACTCGTTATAACTTAGCCGAAAACTTAGCAGGCGAGGACATGAATCCTGCAACAGAAAACGGTTTTGCTATCCGACCTAACTTGGTACCGGGTGTGGATGTTAATGTAACTTTCACGATTGATGCTGCTATGAGCGATTGCTCAAAAGAGTACAATGCTGACCGATTGCGATTAGAAACAGGGTTATCATTTACGACTACTTTCCAAGGACTAAACAAAGTTGGTTTTATCGAGTTTGCGACAATTCCTGTACGAGTCATTGAAGACTTGATTGATAACGATTTTGAAACAGTACGAATTACTGCAAAAGTCTCGCCTGTCAATGCAACGGAATCAATCACACTCAATACCAATGAGTTAATGGTTTATTCAGGTATGACATCAGGACAAAACTTCGTAGAATTGTCTGTCGGTGATAATGACGAATATGGAATGACAGATGCAAATATTGCGAATGTCTTTACCAAAAATGGTGAGATTTTCACTACGGTTGTCAATGAAGCGGATAAGAATGTAATTGGTTCGCATGGTATCAAATTGAATACCAAGCCAAGAGCTGGCGAAACGGTATTTGTTACGGTCAAGAGCCACGGTCCGAACGATGTTCAACTCAGTACGAAAGACGGCGCAGAAATGCCATCCGTAATTCTATCTTTCAACGAAACTACTTGGAACATGGAGCAGTTCGTTACCGCTCATGTGAAGGATGACGACTTGAAAGAAGATACTGAAGAATTAATCCGAATCGAATATATGATTGCCAATAGTGCGGATAAATGTTCTCCGTATAGTTCAGGTAATGATAAACTCGATACACGTGATTTCTACATCATTATCAAGGACGATGTTAATGACTTCAATAACGAGCAAACTGACGGTGCGCTTCCTGCCAAAGTAGCAGGTTTAGTAGCAACACCAGGAAGCCGACAAGTAGTCTTGAACTGGGCTCCAAATGCCGAAGCAGGAATTACTTACCAAGTGTTTGTATATCAGCTTGGACAGCCTAAGACGTTAGTAGGAGAAACTACTTCGACCAACTTCACGGTTACTGGCTTGACAAACGGCGTGGATTACGTATTTGAAGTGGTTGCCGTCCGAAAAGATGCAAACGGGAAAATCGTGGCAAAAGGCGAAGCCTCCGATGCAGTAACGGCTCGTCCGTCTATCATCTTAGGTACTGAAGAAGCAAACGTTACGAAATTGGATGTATATCCAAACCCAAGTAACCGAATCTTCAATGTCCGATTAGCAAACTTGAATACCAAGCAACTGGAAGTAAAAGTCTTGAGCGTAACAGGTCAAGAAATTTATACCAACGCTTACGGTAACGTCAGTGGTGAATTTGAGACTGCGATTGACTTAGCGAATATGCCTGCGGGTATGTACGTCTTGATGGTCAATACCGAAAATGGTTCATTCCGAACTAAATTAGTCTTGACTCGCTAATAATAAAATGAATGAAAATCAGCTTTCGGGCTGGTTTTCATTTCTTTTAAATCTTGTCTATCATTAAAATTATAAAAATATTAATTCAATAAACCATGAGAAAGCAAGTTTTATTGTTATTAGTGGTTCTCCTGTCGCTTACTAGTTGTAGTGATAGTTTCTTTGCGGATAAAAACAAAAGACCCGGACAGGAAGAAACCCTAACAGGTGCTTTAACAGGCAAATGGAAAATTGTGGTCGCACGTGCTGGCGATGAGGATATTACAGGAATGTATCAAGGATACACCATCGAGTTCTTGGGGGATGGACAATACATCATCACAAACCCAGAAGGTGCGCCTAATCCGAATCGAAATAACGCAAGCAATACAGGTTTTTGGCAAGCTAATGCCGACAATTCAATTACGATTGATTCTGCGATTCTGATGCGAATTGTGGATGAATTCTTACAAGGACGTTTTAAGTTCTCTTGGGATGTAACCATCATCGGAAAAGGAACAAATACGTATTACTGGGAAATTGTCCCCGCTTAGTTTTTCATAAAATATTTCCTAAAATATCAAAATCCAGAACGAACTTTTTGTTTCATTCTGGATTTTTTTATGAAATCAAAATAATCTTGTCATCTTATAACTCCCCACGATTTATGATGAACGCTATCAAAGAAACCAATTTCCATTTTGAACAACAATCCGATTTTTATCGAGGTAAAGTCCGAGATGTCTATTTTTTTGAAGATAAAATGGCTGTCGTTGCCTCTGACCGTATTTCGGCTTTTGATTTTATTTTGCCTCGTGCAATACCCTACAAAGGTCAGATTCTCAATCAGATAGCCGAAAAATTCTTGCGTGCTACCCAAGATATTTGCCCGAATTGGCTGGAAAAAACGCCACATCCGAGCGTCAGCATCGGCAAACGATGCCAGCCCTATCCGGTCGAAATGGTCATTCGCGGCTATCTGGCTGGGCATTCGTGGCGAGAATATCGGGCAGGAAAAAGAATGATTTGCGGAGTGCCTTTGCCCGAAGGACTACAAGAAAATGACAAATTACCCCATCCAATCATTACGCCCGCTACCAAAGCCGAAGAAGGGCATGACCAAGATATTTCTAAAACACAAATCATAGAAAGTGGCTTGATTTCGGCACAGGAGTATGAAATATTGGAAAAATATACGTTTGCCTTATTTGAACGAGGCACGCAAATGGCTCAAAAACAAGGGCTTATATTGGTCGATACCAAATATGAGTTCGGCAAAATTGATAACGAAATTTATTTGATTGACGAAATTCATACCCCAGATTCCTCGCGTTATTTTTATGCCGAAGGCTACCAAGAACGCCAAAATAAAGGCGAACAACAAAAACAACTTTCTAAGGAATTTGTGCGTCAATGGTTAATTAGTCAAGGTTTTCAGGGACTCCAAGGACAAAAAATGCCTCAAATGCCCGATGAAATTGTCGAAAATATTTCAAATCGTTACATCGAACTTTACGAAAACATCACAGGCGAAACATTTATCAAAACACCCTACGAAAATGCCCTACAAACCATCGAAAAAAGTATTCTCGATAATCTATAAAATCAAATGGAAAACCTCATGCCGAGTGAGGTTTTCCACTTCATTTTCAAAATTGAATGGCAGTTTCTTGGGTATATTTTTCCGAAAAAATGGGATAATGTTTGCGCCATTCTTCCAGCATCAACGCAAACGGGATTTCGGGAAAATGACCGTAATCATGCAAATAAACCATAAATTTGCCACCTCGTTTGTCAAATTCTTGAAAGCACGAATCATGTTTGCCGTCAAATTCGAGCGCACTTACGCCCAGCATTTCACACAATTCTCGATTAAAAGCAGGCGTTGCCGTAACCCATTTGCCCGCCAAAAATACATCGACCGCACCATGAAAAACCAGCGTAGAAGTTCCCAAACGAGCCTCCAGTTTTTCCGTGCCAATATGATTTTTGACATTCGCAAAACGCATCCGAGAAGCCACCCCAATCGCCCGACAACAAGCCCCAAAAAGGTTGGCTTTGTCGATGCAATGCCCTTCGGTTTGCGATAAAAAAGCACTTGCCCGATACCCTTCAGGACGTAAACTAATACGATAGGGATTGTATCGGAAACCGTCCCGAACCGCATCATAAAGTGAAATGACATTCTCGCTCACCGAAGCCGTTTGGTGCGTATGTTTCTGGACATAAGCCTGAATATCAGGATGTTCAAAGTCCATAAAAAAATTGTTCTCAAGATAAATTGAGGCGACAGCCGGCGTGTTGTTTTTCATTGGTTTTGTATTTGAACATTTAAGAATTGATTGCAGCCTC
>CAZNYR010000001.1:29965-70520 GCA_964577275.1 uncultured Cytophagales bacterium
TGCAGCCTCTTCGGCTTGTCCTTGTCGTTCTTGTGGCGAAATACGCTCGTAATAGTCATCCCGTTTTTGCCAAAAATAACGCTCATCGTTTGCATATTTTCGGATATGAGGCGCACCTAATTCGTATTTGCCGCGTTCTAATTTCCAAATCACCTGATAATCCACTTTGAGCGTATCTCCCTTATCCTCAATATGATAGGCTTGCATTTTTGCCGTAATGTAACCTGATTCTTTGGAAGTGCGATAAACCGTATCCTCAAAACCAACCAACCGAACATTATGCGTTTTTCCTGTCAATTTGTCAGTAATGTTGAGATACATTTTTCCTTTTTTGAAGGCATTTTCGATATAATAGCGATTAACCAGGCGTTGCAGCGAATCCGCTTCCCAGTTTGCCTCTAAAACTTTTACGGTATCTTCGGTCGAAGTATTTCCCGCTTTTTCTTTCGTATCTTCGCACGCCGTAAACCAGCCCAAAACACCGAATATCAACAGAAATACATGGATTTTTTTCATCGTTTTTTTATTAATTTTACATTTGAAAAACGATGCAAAGATACAGTAAAAGCCTAATTTTTGGTTTTGAAGTCTTATCTACGAAGCATAAAAATTCTTAAATTTTAATTACCGATACCGATTCCAGAGGGCATCAAAAATATCTTTGGCTTTTTGGGTGGCTTCCTGAATATTATCGTTCAAGGGCGTAACGGTTTCCGAAAAATCTTTTCGATAACCTTCGGTGGCTTCTTTCAAATCATCAAAAAAATTGCCTTGTTTCTGTTCGTAAGTGCCGTTCAGAATGGCATCATAATCACCCGAACGCACCCAATTAATCAGCTCCATCGTCCGAACCGAAGCAAAAGGATGACTTTGATTCATGACATTGAGCAATTTATACAAATTATCCGCAAAGGAATCATTACTATTATGATACTCTTGGGCTTGTTTCAAAAATTCGCCTAAGTCCAACTCTTTCAGGTTGTTACCGCCCGCTAATTTCATCAAAATTTGGGTCGAAACCTCCGGGTTTTGCGTGTATAAAAGCCCTGCACGGTCAGAGGATAATTCACTTTTTCTGTCCCATTCTCGCAGTGCCATAATTACGCCACCCAAAACCAATCCGCTCATCGGAATCTGAAACAAAAATTGAGATACATTTAACAACACCCAAAGTAAGGTTTTATAAAGTACGTGTCCGCTCAAAATGTGTCCCAATTCGTGGGCAATCACACCACCCAATTCCTCATCATCCATTGATTCGACCAAAGATGAATGCAGGACAATAAACGGACGCTCTACGCCGACCGCCATCGCATTGAACGAAAAACTTTGCGTGATATAAATTTCGGGTTGATATGGCGCATCAAATATTTTAAATACCTCATTTCCAATATGATAGACTCTCGAAAATTGCTTTTCAGAACTCCGAATCGAGGTCGCCAAATACAATAATCGCAACGAACGCTCGGTCGTTTTGCCGATGAATGTCTGGATGACCTTGTCCAATCCGGGTACTTTTTTTAGCGTATCGAGTGCCACTCGGTCAGTGGGATGTTCCCAAGATTTGGGCGAAATATTCTTCAAAATAATTTTCTGTGCCATGCGTTTTTATAGTTTAATCGTAATATACCGATAATTCAAAATTATCCGTTAATAATCTCTCTGCGAATAGGATTTTTTCTTCTTTTTTTCCTTATTTTTTTTGAGCGATTTGATAAATTCGTACCACGCAAAAGGATTCAAAAGCGGAATCGAAGTTGCCGAATTTTTATTGGCAATTGCCCCGATTTGTTGTTGCATAAAATACCGATGCGACATATTTGCGCTCATCGGAAGACTGCTTGCCATCGCTCGTATCTTATTGCTATTCAGGTTTTTATGTAAAATTTCGCTTTGGTCATTTGGTAATTCAACCGCCAAAACTGCTTCCTTAAATTCTTCGGGCGTGGCATAAGGAAATACCACGACTTCGGGCATATAGACCGTTTCCTCTTTCATATTAATTAAGACCGAATACGATTTGTGTTTCGTGTTCGGAATAACGATTTCTTGCGTCCCGAATCCCATCACACTGATTTCTACTGTATCGCCCGCCAATACAGGCATCCGAAACGACCCCCACGAATCCGAAACCGTTCCGCGTCCCACTTTGGGAATGTAAATATGGGCATTTGGAATCCCATAAGCGCTATCGCCCTGCACAATAAGCCCCGAAAAAATAATGACTTGCTGCTCGCCTTGCGCCTTCAATTCCAAGCCATAAAAGCAAAAATATACGAAAAATATTCCCAAAATTCGCAAAAAATCCTTTCTCATATTTCTGTTTAATTTAAGCAAATAAAGTTTTTAAAACGACAAAATAACATGATGTATCTTGTTGATTATCAGCATGATATAAAATAATCTTCATCTATATATTTCACGATTATTTTATGTTTATTCAAATGAGATACCAAAAGAACCTCAAAAGTTGGCTAACTTGGTCTGGTTTTTTTCAGTTTTTATCAAAATAACTGTTTATCAAAGGATTAAGTTATATTTTTAGGTATCGTAATCCATGTTCGTTTTTCGTTGATGGCTTCTTTTTTTCGGAAAGCCGTTTCCAACTCCACGTCAAAATGATTTGCCAAATCAAATAAATAACTCAAAACATCGGCAAATTCTTCCTCCAACTCGAATTGTTTTTGTGTCTTTTTGGCGTTAGATTCGTCATAAAGTCCTTCATGTTTTCGGATGGCTTTTGCCAATTCGCCGACCTCTTCAGTAAGTAACAAAAATATTTCGGCGGGCGGATTATCGTTCCAGTTGCGTTCTTTTTTGACCTCACGCATATAGTTTTGCAAGTCGGTTAAGGTTGGGTTGGATTTTAATGGAGTCATATAATTTGATGTTTAAAGATTGATTATCAGTATGATAGGTTATCTAACAGCATACAAAAAAGGTATTCAAATATAATACATGAAAGCCACATTTGTCGCATAAAATAGATTTTATCAGGAAGTAAAGATTTAAAATGAGGGCGATATATATGCCAAGATGACAGGTTTTCAGAATTTGCCTTATTTTTGAAGTGAAATGGATGAGCAACTCATAGTCAAAGTGAAGTTCCGAAAATCAAACAAATTGAATGAATTTACCGTTTATTTTCAGAAAACCAAAAAAAGTAGTATATTCGGGTTTGAAGTCTGAAAAACAGCCAACAGTATAATAAAAGCCCCCTGCCGAATTAAATTATGATGGAAGCAAAATTTTCAAAACGCATAAAAGAAATCATTTCTCTGAGTCGTGAGGAAGCCATCCGATTGGGACATGATTACATCGGAACTGAACACCTGATTCTCGGTATTTTTCGGGATGGGGAAAATGTTGCGCTCCAATTACTGGGCGATTTGCAGATGCCTTTCGAGGAAGTACGACAGTTGCTCGAACGAAGCACCCGAAGTACGGCTTCGCACAGTATCCGAAACTTAAATAATGTGCCATTGACTCGGCAATCCGAAAAAATACTAAAAATTACGTTCTTGGAGGCAAAAGCACTCAAGGCAGATACGGTGGATTCGGAACATTTATTATTGTCTATCCTTAGAGATAACAATAATTTGGCGGCACAAGTCATGGAAAAATACGATATAAATTACGAGCGTGTGAAAAAATTATTAGAATATTACGGCGATGCGCCTCAATCCACATTGACTTCCAGTCCGAAAGCAGGACCCGAAATGGCGGATGATGACGATTCGGGACGCATGTTTGGGGGCGGAACAAATCCCAAATCTTCCGAAAAATCAAAAACGCCTGTCTTGGATAATTTCGGGCGAGATTTGACTCGATATGCTGAACACGGCAAACTTGACCCGATTATCGGACGAGAAAAAGAAATCGAGCGCGTGGCGCAAATCTTGAGCCGCCGAAAGAAAAATAATCCTATTTTGATTGGCGAACCCGGTGTAGGGAAAACCGCCATCGCCGAAGGATTAGCCCTACGAATCATCCAGAAAAAAGTATCACGAGTTTTATTTGATAAACGTGTCATTACCTTAGATTTAGCTTCTTTGGTAGCTGGCACGAAGTATCGTGGGCAGTTCGAGGAGCGCATGAAAGCCGTGATGAACGAACTCGAAAAATCACCTGATATTATTTTGTTTATTGACGAAGTGCATACCATTGTGGGAGCGGGGGGCGCATCTGGCTCATTGGATGCCTCCAATATGTTCAAGCCTGCTTTGGCACGAGGCGATATTCAATGTATTGGCGCAACGACACTGGACGAATACCGACAATATATCGAGAAGGATGGCGCACTGGCACGGCGTTTTCAGATGGTCATGGTCGAACCTACTTCGGTGAGCGAAACCGTTGAAATTCTCAATAATATCCGAGATAAATACGAGGCGCATCATCACGTCAGTTACGATATGGATGCCATTGAAGCCTGTGTCAAATTTTCTGACCGCTATATCAGCGATAAATTTCTGCCTGATAAAGCCATTGACGTAATGGACGAAGCGGGTGCGCGCGTGCATCTGAATAATATTCATGTGCCAGATGACATCGTACAACTCGAAGAAGCGATTGAAAATATCCGTGAAGAAAAAACACAAGTCGTTAAAAATCAACGCTATGAAGAAGCCGCACGCTTGCGTGATAACGAGAAAAAATTATTAGCGCAACTTGACATCGCAAAAGAACGATGGGAAGCCGAAACACAAAAACAAACCTATCCCGTTACCGAAGACCACATCGCCGAAGTCATTGCGATGATGACAGGAATACCCGTCAATCGGGTGGCGCAAAACGAAGGACAAAAACTCCTGACCATGAAGGATGATTTGGCAGGAAGCGTTATCGGACAAGAATCCGCTATTCAGAAACTTGTCAAAGCCATTCAGCGCACAAGAGTAGGGCTGAAAGACCCCAGAAAACCTATTGGTTCATTTATTTTCTTGGGACCCACGGGCGTAGGCAAAACAGAATTGGCAAAAGTATTGGCGAAATATTTATTCGACCAAGAAGACGCTTTGGTACGGGTCGATATGAGCGAATATATGGAAAAATTCTCGATTTCGCGCTTGGTTGGTGCGCCTCCGGGTTATGTTGGTTACGAAGAAGGTGGACAATTAACCGAAAAAATCAGACGAAAACCGTACAGCGTCATACTGCTCGATGAAATCGAAAAAGCACACCCTGACGTATTCAATATTTTGTTGCAAGTCCTGGATGATGGACAACTGACGGACGGACTCGGACGAAGAGTGGATTTCCGAAACACCATTATCATCATGACTTCCAATATTGGAGTGCGAGATTTGAAAGATTTTGGGTCAGGCATTGGCTTTTCGACCAGAAATGCAGAAAATGATGACGAACTGATGCGTTCGACCATCCAAAAAGCCCTGAAAAAAGCCTTTTCGCCCGAATTTTTGAATCGCTTGGATGATGTGATTGTCTTCAATTCCTTAAAACGAAATCATATTCATCGAATTATTGATTTGTCTTTAGCCAAATTATTTGAGCGAACTAATGCGCTTGGGTTCAAAGTCGCTTTGACAGATACCGCCAAAGATTTCTTGACCGAAAAAGGCTACGATGAACAATATGGCGCACGTCCTCTGAATCGGGCTATTCAGAAATACCTCGAAGACCCCATTGCCGAAGAAATACTCAAAGGCGATGTTGGCGAAGGGGATATGCTTCAGGTCGATGTAAATGAAGAAACTAAAGAACTGAAAATCAATGTCTTAAAAGGCGAAAACGTATCCAAAACCAAAACCAGTTCAGAACAAGAATCTTAAATAATTCTCCTGATAAAATACACGAAAACCTCTCTAAGTCTTTGATTTCGAGAGGTTTTTGTGGCTTAATCCTAAAATTTTGGCGTTTATTTTGCACAAAAGTTTGTGGTTTTTGGTTATTCATATACCATCCTGTATCTTTGTATGAGTACTCATAACATAAATGATGATGAACTATCCATTAATTATAAATCATGATTTAATAAATTTGGTCAATGCAACATTTGATGATTATACCTCAAAATTTATTAAAGCACTCAAACAAATCATAGAATTGATACTTACTCCCGTAGTAAATGTTATTTTATTTCCTCTGTTAGTGATTAGCATGCGTTTATTATTAGAGTTGATTGTCAAGGAATTACAAACTTATATATGTCAAAATACCATAGACAATATTACAACAATTGAGGAGTATAAAAAGTCAAAAAATGTCTTAGACAAGTTAAATCTTTTGGAAAGAGATATTAAAAAAATACAAACACAAGTTGGGAAATACCAATTAACTTGGTTATTGAAATTTATGTTTAAACCTTTGTACAAAATTCAAAATGAACTAAATTCTTCAAAATCAAGTATGGTTTTGGCTATGAAGGCTCTAAATACGCATGATTCTGAGAGTAAGTATTTTTCGGTAGTTTCGGAGCATGAACTTTGGGATAACCGAGCAAAAGTCTATGATTATATCCTTTGATTCATGTTTGATAAATATTATTCATACCGTTCTTGTGGCAATCGTCAGGCAAATCCTGACGATTTGTTTTTAAAAGACCATTTATTTTCTTTTAATTGCCGACATAATCATCAATACATTGTTCATGTAGAAGAATATGATTTTCAATTATTTATCCTCAAGTTTCATCTGAAAAATCACTCTGATTCTCCCAAAAAATATCAAATCGAAAGTAAATTATTCGATATGCCTCGTGTGCTAAAAACTTGTTTAAATATCACGATAGATGAGTTTTATAAGAAAAACCAAAAGGCTTCCTTTGGATTTGTAGGGGCATATTCTGACGGTGAATCGCCAGAAAACACAAAACGGTTTCGAGTATATCAAAAAATTATGGGTAACTTATTTTCTCCACTTGCCTTCGAACATCATAAGTATTTGAAAAACAGTGCTTATTTATTGATTAACAAATTAGCCAAACAACACGAGCCACAATTGTTAAACGGAATAGAAAACTTATTTGGTCAAGTGTATCATTTTGAAAATATAAACACATGAAAATCGCTTACCCCGACTTTGGAAATTTTGTCGCTGAAAAAAATTCTCAAAAGAGCTAAAGCCTACCACGCGCACGGACATATTTTATACCTCGAACTCATCGATGAACATGAATGGGTGGCAGAGGTCGAAGGAACTGAAATTTATCATACGTATATTAAAATTGATGGAAAATATGCTGAATATAGGTGTAATTGTCCGTATGATTGGGGAGAAATTTGTAAACACGTCGTAGCCGTTTTGTACGAAATTCGAGAAACTGAGGCGCAATTTTCGGTCGGTTTGGTAGGAAAAATACTAAAAAAGACAGTCGAAGGCTTGACAGAAACCCAACTTCGAGAATTTGTTTTTGATTTGGCAAAACAAAATTCGTATGTTCGACAAGAATTATTGGAGGAGTTTGGTGATGAAGATTTAGACCCGAAACCCAATGACCATCACATCATCAATCTGGCGGTGTCCCTCAATCCATTGGGCAAAATGTTCGGCAAGCAAGTATTTTTGTTCGGCAAGCGGATATTTTGAAATCTCCAATAACAAACTTTTAAATCTTTTTTTCATAAACTTTCGGGCTTCCGAGCCTCCAAATTGGTCTTGGTAGCCGTCCGAAAACAAATAATAAGTCGTGGTAGGGTCGAATGATACCCGATGTCTGGTAAAATGACGTTGCAACTGTTCGATTTTTCGGACTCCTCCGATAGAGAATTTATCGCCCATAATTTCGGTCAGTACACCATTTTTGACTATGACCAACGGATTTTTTGCGCCCGCAAATTCGATGCATTCTTCCTGTTTGTTAATCACACACAAAGACATATCCATCCCATCGCGATTGGCGGTTTCGGGTTGTTTGAGAGCCTGCGTAATTTCGGTATGTAAACGATTTAGGATTTCATCCGCATTGGTAATGCCCAAAAGATTGACAATTTCGTTGAGCAAATCATTGCCAATCAAAGACATAAATGCGCCCGGTACGCCGTGTCCCGTGCAGTCGATGGCGGCAATAATCGTTTTATTTTCCTTTTGCGTAAACCAATAAAAATCGCCCGAAACAATATCGCGCGGTTCAAAAAAGACAAATGCTTCCGAAAATGCGTTTTCGAGTTCCGAAATTTGGGGTAACATCGCCTCCTGAATCCGTTTGGCATAATTGATGCTGGCAGTAACGGCTTTATTTTTAGTATTGAGTTCGTTATTTGCGCCGTCTAATTTGTCGTTAATTGCCTGTAATTTAAGGGCTTGCATCGCCATACGCTGGTTTTTTAGTCCCAGTTCGGCGGTGCGTTCTTTTACTTTTTCTTCCAAATTTTCGTACAAAGTTGCATTCTGAATCGAAATCAAAATTTGTGAAGAAAGCATCTTCAAAACCTGCAATCTATCCGAAGTGAATGCGCCCGTAATGAGTCGATTTTCCAGATATAAAATCCCGCCTACTTTGCCTTGATTAAATAACGGCATACAAAGCACAGATTTGGGCTGTACTTTTCGGACATAATGCAATCCCGTGAAGGCACCCCGATTTGATATATCATTGAGTAACAGGCGTTTCTGTGTCCGAATGACGTAATTTACGATTTCGCTGGATAACAACGGTTCATTTGTATAACCATCTACTTGATGCAAAGGAATCGACTGCAAGACGTTGGTTGCCGAACTATCCGAACAGGCTTCGGCTTCGACAAACCAATCATTCTCTTTGGGCAAAACCAATAATCCACGTTGTGCGCCCGCATTTTCGATAATAATTTCGATTACTTTTTCGAGGGCTTTCGCCAGCACGATTTCGCCTGCTAAGGCTTGGGAGGCTTTGATAATGCTAAATAAATCCAGCGAAGAGCTATTTTCTGTGTATTTATTTTCTTCCAGTCCATCTTTGGCTCGTGCCGATACTTTACGCAAATGCGAGGTGTATTTATCCTCCAATTCCTGTACTTTACGGATTGCGCCCCACGTTTGATACTCGAAATGAGCATTTTTTAGGTATAAAGTCCCGAATTGAGGTTTATTTTTGGCTAACCAAAATTTGCCCGCCAATTCGTTTGCCAACGCCTTGACTTGCACAAATTCGTTCTCCTCGGCAGAGGCGATGGCTTTGTCATAATAATCCATCGCCACCTCAATATCTTGAGTGATGCGAGCCAACTCCGCCTTGACCAAATAATACCGATGGGCATAATTTTCAGGGGCATTCTTGGTATAAATTTTTAATTTTTCAAGATTTTCTTGAATTTTAGCTTGATATTTTGCCTGTAATTCGGCAGAAACATCCGCATAAAGTGCCGCCAAAATCAAGGATTGATAAAAATACAAATCGGCAAGGATAAATAATCCCTGCATCGTGTGGGATAATTTTTCGGTCTGCATCACAAACCGCAATGCCGTCCCATAATCTCCATACAAATAATGAATCGAGGCTTTTAATAACTGAAAATAGGCAATCGAACTAAGGCTATAACTATTTTGTGCTTTTTCCAAAAATTGCGCCTCGTCAATATCTGGCGTTTTGAAACTATCTTTATCTTCTGTTTTTCCTGCTAAGTTATTGATTGCCAAGTCAAAAGCCCGCACGCCATCCGCAATCCAATAATGTTCGTACTTTTCGGCGAGTGCCAGTGTTTCAGGCAATCCTGTCAGGATTTTATTCAGATTTGTGCCTTGATAATATTGTCGTACCACCTTGAGCAATCGTGTAAAAGCCACATACGGCATATTACCAGATTCTTGGGCGGCGGCGTGGGCTTTATCGTTTAGGAACTTGCTATTTTTGAGGTGTTCTTTCCATGGATTGACATAATTTGCCATAATGGTATAATTGGCAGCTATCAAGAACGAATTATTTGCCTCATCACTAAGTTGGCACGCCAGTTTGATAAAGCGTTGTCCTTTGTCCACCTCATCAAATTGCGAAGCCAATACATTGGCATAATTGCCATAGCCTAAGGAAGCGAGGGATAAATTTCCGTATTTGATGCACGTTTGTACGACCAGAGTTGTCAGATAAGCATGATACGCCACTTCGCCAAGTAAATGACTGATTGTCAGCATATTAACCAAAATTTTAACCCGTATTTTTTGGTGCGTATCGGTCAATTTAGGCAATTCGTGAAGCGATTCGATGCTTCGGGATTCCAAGATGGCATCAATATTTTCTTTTTCTTTTTGGATAAGTTCGTGGAGTTGATTTTCGGGTAATTTTTCGCCCAGACATGCTAAGGCTTCTTTGCCTACATTGAGGGCTTTTTGGTATTTTCCGCGTGCAATGTATTGAACTAGAAGGACATAATACGCTTCGGCTTTTTCGATAGCATTGTTTACCTTATGAATCATTTGGGAGATTTCGACTTCCGACTCCTGATATTTTCCAATCAAATAAGTTGCCGAGGCGTGTGCCTTGTGCAACTCAAAAGTCAGTTGGTGGTGCGAATCCCACGCATTTTCGGGCAATAACGAAAGTCCCGTTTGCAAATAAATCTGGGCGGTTTCGTAGGCTTGCGTAGCTTTGGCGGTTTCGCCTGCCTGCAAATTAAGTTCGGCTAATTCGAGCTTATCTGCCTGATGATCAATAAAATCTTTGCCTTGATTGAGTTGATTAACGATGTCAAAAATACGTTTGCTGCCTTTGCGTTTGATGCGTGCGGCATAAATATTTTTGAGTAATTGTCCGATGTTCAGATGCAGTTTACGCCGTTTTTGCTCATCCATCTGCATATAAACCGCCTGATGAATGCGAACGTGTGCAAATTTATAATAGCGATTATTCTCGAAAATCAAGCCCATTTTGAGGGCATCTTCGATACTTTTAATGGTTTCTTCTTTGGGTTTGCCATAAATTTCGGTCAAGGTTTTGAGGTCAAACCGATTTCCGATGCAGGCAGCAAATTCCAAGACTTGCCGTGCGGTAGGGTCTAATTTTTGGATTTTATTTGCCATTAATTCGACCACATTATCGGTAATATTCAAATCTTGAATTTGTGAAATATCCCAAACCCAAATGCCACGTCCAGCATACTTTTCGCCGGGCGATGGTTGGGCTTCCCGCCTGAAAGTCAGCAAGTTTTCCTCGTAAAGTGAGGTCAGAAATTGATGCACAAAAAACGCATTTCCTTGTGTTTTGGCATACACCAACTCGATAAGCGGACGGGCATATTCTGGCGTACAGTGCAAGGTATCGCAAATGATATCTCCGACCGCCTGCATATCCAGATTGCCCAGCGATAAGGTCTTGAGCCGAAGCGACTGGGCGTGTAATTGGTCCATGATTTTCTGAAATGGATGCTCCGCTTCCACCGCTGATTGCCGATAAGCTCCAATGACCAAAAAATATTTTTCATTGCCCAGCATCAGGCTTTGGAAAAGTTCGAGCGAGGCAGTATCTGCCCACTGAAATTCATCAATAAAAGCCACAAATGGATGTTCTTTGCGAGCGATGGTTTCAATAAATTTTCGGAAGGTTTGCTGTACACGATTGCGGGCAGATTCGGCAAATAACCGACTCTTTTCGAGGGCTTCGGGCGTATCCAACAAAAAGCGTAAATTTGGGACAACTTCCGTGATAATCGCCACATCCTCACCGAGTTGCTGATGCAATTTGGTTTTCCAGTTGGCGACACTTTCGCCACTTTCTCGTAGAATTTCATCGGTCAAACTCCGAAAAATTTGTACCCAAGCCGAATACGGTACGTCCCGATGCAATTTATCAAATTTGCCCGCCGAATAATAGCCGTTTTGTTCCACGACCATTTTGCGGATGCGTTGCATCAGGCGTGATTTTCCTACGCCGGGTTCGCCCGCCAAAATGACCAATTCTTTATTGCCTTTGCAGACGCTTTCAAAGGTTTTGTTCAGCACCCGAATTTCTTTTTCGCGTCCATAAAGGCGGTCTGGAATCCGAAATTCATCCGAAATATCGTCCTGTCCGAGTTCAAAATTTTCAATTGTGCCTGTCGCCTCCAAACTCACCAAACATCGCTGCAAATCAGCCTGTAAACCATACGCCGTTTTATACCGATTTTCGGGATTTTTTTGTAATAATTTCAGGATAATATCGGACAATATGGACGGGATTTCGTCCTTGATTTCGGTTGGTGCTATCGGATTTCTGGCAATATGAGCATGAATCAAACTCATGCGTTCTTGGTCTAAAAATGGAGGTTTTCCCGTCAAAATGGCATAAAAAGTAGCTCCCAGCGCGTATAAATCTGCCCCAAACGCAATTTTTTGGTCGGTTCTGCCCGTTTGTTCGGGGGCAATGTAAGCCAATGAAGTATTGGCGCGCCCTGCGTGATTAATGGCACCCGTTTTATTGACTTTGGAGGCAAAGCCAAAATCAATAATTTGGATGTCATTTTCGTATTTGCCGACCAAAATATTGAACGGATTGAGATTACAATGCACCACGTTTTGTTGATGAATATTGCTCACGATTTCGGTAATTTTGACGGCTAATTCCAAAAAATCCAGAAATATCGAGGAGCTGGGCAACTCAAAACGCTTTTGGAGCGTTTGTCCTGCAAAATAATCCAAATACAAGGCGTATCGGTTATTGATGCGGGTAAGTTTGTAGGCTTTACGAATGCCCTGAACGTGCGTCAGGCGGCGCGTGATTTCATAGTCATTGGTGAGCTTATCTACTTCGGTGGGTTCAGGAAATTCATGTCGCAACATCTTGATAACCACCAACGTATCATCAAACTCGCTCATTTCCTGAAAATAAAGCAAGGATTCTGCGCTTTCATGAATTAATTTTGCCGAAGGACTAAGCATCTATTTTTCAGTCAGTTATATAAATTACAATGGTTTTCTTGAGGGGTTCTCAATCAAATAAACAAAAATCATTCTGAAATTATCAAAATCAAGGCGATTGTATCGTAAGTGGCTCATAAACAACAAAATAATTTTGCTACAAGTTTGTGATTGGGTGAATTGTTTGCTTATGATTTTGGAAATTACTCACGAAGGCAACCACAAGATACAAAAATAAACCCAAAAATCGAAGCACACCTCGTCCCGAAATTACTTGATTTTTAGCTTCAAATCCAAACAATATGCCGACTATTCGGCGGATATATCCGATATTTGTACTCTTTTTATTTGCAAATATTCAATACCTTACCTTTTTATGGAAAAAGACCAATTATCGCCCGAAGTGATTGAAAAAATCCAAGCCCTCGAACAGAAATATCGGGCAGGTGGACAGAATTTACTCTCGTATCTGGAAGGACTTTTATATACCGATTACCTAACTTACTGGGATTATATTCGGCTCGATACGCTGATGAGCCTCCAAAACCCCCGAACAGATTATCCTGATGAACATATTTTTATTATTTATCATCAAATTACCGAATTGTATTTCAAACTGGTTATTAGTGAAATCGAACAGATTACCGAAAAAAATGGCTTCATTACCGAAGCCGAAATGCTGAAACGCCTGAAGCGCATTAATCGGTATTTTGTGCATCTGGTCAGTTCGTTTGATGTCATGGTGGGTGGCATGGAACCCGAACAATTCCTCAAATTTCGGATGGCGTTATTGCCCGCAAGTGGCTTTCAGTCAGCGCAATACCGAATAATTGAAATTTGCGCCACTGATTTGATTAATTTGGTTGATAGAGAAGCACGCCCCGATATTCCGCTCGATGCAACTATCGAAGAAATGTTCGAGAATATTTACTGGAAAAAAGGCGCAACAGATTTACAAACAGGCACAAAGTCCCTGACACTCAGGCAGTTTGAAATAAAATATACTAAAAAATTTATTCAGACCGCCTACCAATATCGCACCAAAAATATATGGCGATTGGTCGATAAAAAATTCCGTGATTCCCAGCCCATTGCCCAAGCCTTACGCCAACTCGATGCCTTAGTCAATATTGATTGGCCGCTTTCGCACTATGGCTCGGCGATTCGGTATTTGCGTAAGGCGGGAAATCATGCCGATGCTACGGGCGGTACAAATTGGGAAAAATATTTACCGCCAAAATTTCAGCGCAGGATGTTTTTTCCTGACCTCTGGACGGACGAGGAAAAAGCCGAGTGGGGCAAAACTTGGGTCATCAAACAGATGAAAAATATTGAGATTGATTCCTAAGTAATATTGAGTATTGAAACGATATAATTATTTGAAAATCAATAAATTATATTCAAATCAGACGATAAACTAAATTTGAATCATTACTTAGTCGTCCCTGAAAAAACATTTTCAGGGACGATTATTTACTACGAAATGGTCAATTCTGTTTGTGATTGATAAAATTGACGAAATTTCGCTTTTTGGATTTCTCGTTCCAAAATCAAAGCGGCAAGCTCATCAGCCATCTGCGTCAAATCGGGGGTTTGCATCGCTTTTTTAAATTTTTGTTCATGGACATCAATCTGATAAACGCCTTGCAAAAGTCGCTCAAAATCATGTTGTAACAAATATTGCATCAAGGCACTAAGTTTGGCTTGTAGTTCTTCCCATGAACTGGCTTTTTGTATAAACTCCTGATGGTCAGAACTAATCTGAAGATGTTTTTGGAGCAAACTTTGTACCGTAGGCAATAAATTTTCCGAAATAGAGGTCGTCATTTTAGTTGCAAATTTAAAATTAGAAGGTTCTCTTGGCACAGATTTTCAGTAGCCAAACTTAACGCATTCGATTTTCCTATCCCATTAAAAAGCGACTTAATTGAGCTTATCGCCTCGCAGTTCCCGAAATCGTTTTCGGGCTTCGGCAGTATATAAACTTCCGGGAAAGGTAATAATATGGTCTTCGTAATGTTTCATGGCTTTTTCTGGATTTTTAAGATTTTCCTCGTAAATTTTTCCGAGCAGAAAATTGGCATCATCCGCATAGATATCATCGGCATAATCGCTCATAATTTTCTGTAAATAAAGCACGGCATTTTCAAATTCGCCCAATTTCAGATATAAGTTGGCTTGTTGCCAGTAGATTTCATCAGTCAGGGAATGTCCCTTGAAATCCGCCAACATTTTAGTATAATTTTCGAGGGCTTGGGTGTATTTTCCCTGAAAAATCATCAAATCAATTTCCGAATAGCGTTTCAGAGCGGTATCGGATGTGTCCAACGCCAAATTATCGCCAATGAGCAACGATAAATTCATGGCATCATTGGCAATTTCCCGACTGGTTGCCAGTTTGAGAATGTCCAAATGTGCCTTAGATAGCTCAAATTCGCCTTGATAATACGAAAGTTTGGCATTTTTCAATTTCGCCAAATGTCCCAAATCGGTATTTTTTTGTGTCTTTTCGACCTGCGAATACAACAAAGAAGATTCCCACGGCTCATCTTTGAGGATATAAATATCGCCCATATCGAGTTTGGCACTGGAAATCAGTTGTTTATCAATATCGCTTTGTTGTGTCAGGGCTTGTAAAATCACGATTGCCGTATCTCGATTATCCAGATAAAAGGCTTGCAATAGTGCCAAACTGCGGGCAGCTTCGGCGGTATATCGAATCAACCCCAATTCATCAATAACTTGCTGATAATCAATGGCTAATGAACGTATTTCGTTTTTATCAACAGGAAATGTATGCTTCACTAATTCCTCTTTGGCATTGACCAAACGGCGTTTGGCATCGGGATAAACGCCTTTATTTTTGTACTTTTCGGTCAGGTGTCGAAAAATTTTAATTGCCACCTGATATTCCTTGTTTTCTAATGCTAATTCCCCAATTTCATAAATTTGTGTTCCTTCCAATCGCCTGCGTCGGTCGATGGCGCGCGCCTGCAAAAATGCCTTATTAAATTGCTTTTGTTGAATATAAAACCACGCTAACATTTGATTATAAACCATCAAATCGGGATGTTTTTGAACGTATTTCAGGATGGTCATTTCGACTTTTGTAAAGGCATTCTCATCCTGAATGCGCGCCTGCAAAATGCCTTGGATGTACTCTAATTGATAATCTTGATGCTCCAGAATTGCCATGTAAGTATCGACCATTTTATCAATTTTTCCGGATATAGCGTACAAATTTGCCAGCTCAAACAAAAAATCTGTACTTCCTCGATTTTGTCCGATGAGATATAATTTTTCGGCATATTCATATAAATCTTCATTCAGAAATTTTCGAGCGGCATAACGCAACGCCATATCGTCATTTTGCACCCGTTGAATATACGTATCAAACTGATTATCAGCCTCTTGCTTGCGGCGTTGTTGTATCAGAAAAATCCCATAATCGACATTGAAGGTCGGGTCGGTCGGATTTCGTTTTGTGCCTTGTTTGAGGTATTTTTCGGCATCTTTGCTGTTGCCTGTTTTGGCTAAGGTTTCCAGATAATTTTGATGGATTATCGAATGATTCGAGGGGTTTTTAGCTAATTTTTCGTAGAGCGCAAGGGCTTTCTCATATTCCTGATTTTCAAAGTATTCCGTAGCTAATTCCAAATCTTGAGCCGTCATTCTGAACCATATTCCCAAGAAAATGGCTACTAAAATTCCGTATTTTTTCATGTTTGCTATTGATTTTTTCTACTAATTTTTTCGTGTATTTCGGAAAATTATACAAAATTCTGAACAAAAAAACGCATCTTTTTCATTTTACGCATTTTTGGCGCGATTCCAATACACCGAATATACATTTCGTAACTTTGTGTTTACGCATTGATGGGGCGTGTTGTTTTTATTGGTGAGCAATTTATGATTCAAATTTCGTTTCATATTCTTTAATATAACTTATTGATTTTCAATGTATTATATTGGTTCAATGCCTTCTATTTTTTGAATACTTAGATTTAAAAGTTGATATTTTATGAAAAATACTCTCCAAATTGCTCGTCGTGTTTTTGGCATCGAATCGGATGCGGTCAAACGTTTAGGCGATTTATTAACCTCTGATTTTGAGGCAGTTATCGAAATTATATTGCAATGCAGCGGGCGTGTTGTGATTTGTGGCATGGGCAAATCTGGCTTGGTAGGCAAAAAAATTTCGGCAACGCTCGCCAGTACAGGCACGCCGAGTTTTTTTCTGCATCCTGCGGAGGCTTTTCATGGAGATTTGGGGATGCTCAAGCCCGAAGATGTATTTATCGGATTATCAAATTCGGGTGAAACTGAGGAAGTTATCCGTCTGATTCCTTCGCTTCGCCGTTCAGGAAATCCGATTATTGCGATGGCAGGCAATCCCGATTCGGTCTTGGTCAAAAATGCGGATTATTTTCTCAATACGCACGTTTTGGAGGAGGCGTGTCCGCTCCGACTTGCGCCGACCTCCTCGACCACAGCCATGATGGCGATGGGCGATGCCTTAGCCGTAACCTTGATGGAATTGCGGCGGTTTCAGCCCGAAGATTTTGCGCTTTTTCATCCGGGCGGAAGTCTGGGACGAAAACTATTAACCCAAGTCAAAGACCGCATGAAAACCCAACATTTGCCTGTGGTTTCGGAAAATACGCACATCAAAGAGGTTATTTTCAAAATGACAGAAAGTCAATTAGGATTAGCCATTGTAACTGATAATCAGAAGCCTATCGGCATTATTACCGATGGCGATTTACGGAGAGCTTGGGAAAAACAACCGCATTTGATGAGCCTTCGGGCGGCGGAAATCATGACCCAATCGCCCAAAACATTACACCAAAACACGATGCTCATAGATGCCGAAACTTTGCTGACGCAATTCAAGATTACCTCTGTCTTGGTGGTGGATGATGCCCAAAACCTGACGGGCGTTTTGCAGATTTATGATGTCAAATAAGCGATGGCACACGCTTATTTTTGTACTAAAATTAAAAATGTATCAATGAAACCACTTATATTTGAGTGATTCGATTTCGATTTCTAAATTCATAAAAACATTTTCGACAATGAAAAAACATTCAAAGATTTTAGCCGTTTGGATTCTCTTTTTCACGGGCATTTTTTCCTCATGCCAACAAGCCGATGAAGGAACATTGGAAGCTGAAAATCAGGCACTTAAAGAAGGAATCCGCAAAGATAGTTTGTATATTTTGGAGATGCAGGAAGAGATGGACGGACTTTATACCAATCTGGACGAACTCCGAGAAATGGAGTCAAAAGTACGCCAAGCTACCGCCAAAATGAAACTCACCAAAGACGGCGCAGAGGGCGTTACGATTGATGAAAGTTTGGCACGCATGGAATCCCTGATGACGCAAAACCGCCAAAAAATTGCGGCACTACAAAATAAATTGGGCAAATCGGATAAGGAAAATAAATTGCTTCAAAAAATGATTGAAGAACTCAACAAATCTATCCAAGACCGAGACCAACAAATTAACGACTTGAGATTACAAGTAACTGATTTACAGAATGAAGTCGAAGGATGGAAATCAAAATATGCCTTTGAAACCGCCGCCAAAGATTCGGTACAAAATGCGTTGGCGAATGCCGAAGACCAACTCAATCAGGCATATTATGCCATCGGAACAAAAAAAGAACTCAAAAAACGAGGCATTATCGTTACCAAAGGATTGGCTGGAAAAGTGCGGGGCTTGGGCATGAAAGGCTCCATGACACAGGTGGATGTGCGGTACGAAAATCGCATCTCGGTCGGTAATAAAACGATCAAAGAACTTTTCCCCACACCCGCAAGCGCAAGTTATGAAGTGAGCAAAGAAGGAGGCGAAAATGTGGTCGTTATCAAAGACCCCGCTACGTTCTGGAAAAATAAACACGTTGCCATTATTTTGGACTAACTCACTGATAAACAGCATACAAATTTTGCTAAAAATTGTGTTTTGGCAAAGTTTGTATGCCTTTTTTGTATGCCTTTTTTGGATAATTTTTTAGACGATTTTTTGTAAGATTTCTCGACTGATTTCGTGCTTGCCTTCGTAAATGAATGCCTGTGGTTTTTTGAGATACGTTTCAATTTTTTGTAGTTGTTTTTCCCACATTTCCGAATCGTAAAAACTATCTTGGTCGCCAATTAATGCGATGATTTCGGCATTTGGTTTTAGGATTTGTTTTTCGGTAATTTCATGCGGAAATCCGCCTGCCCACATGACCAATTTATCAAACGGAATTTGGTGATATAAAGCCCATCGACATGCTGTCGTAACGCCCTGCGAAAATCCCAAAATATTTATTTTAATGTGTTGTAAATCAATGGATTGTGTTTCTTTTTGGAATACAGATTGGATATAAATTTGTTGATTTTGAATGTCGATTTCTCGGTCTTCTTTGGTCATCCACGAGGCTCCTACTTCGCTAAATGTGCCTTTCAGATAAAATTTAGAAAGTCCTTGCGGTGCAATCACAACGTGTGTTTCAGGATTCAAAATATCAAATCGCCGAATGAATCGTTGCGCTAATTGTCCATAACCATGAAATACGACCCAAATTGCTTGGGTTTGTTCGGAAAAATTGCCATACGTGGCATAAGGCGCAACCGCCTGAAAATCAATATGTTTGTACTTTATCATCGTTATTTTGATATAGATTCGTTGAACAATGAACCTACGCCACTGCGATTTGGTTAAGTTTTCGACAAATTTTTTACCCAAAAAAAGCCCTTATTCCAATAGGAAATAAGGGCAAAATTCGAGGTGATTATCAGAAGGTTATCCGATGCTGAATGGACATGAATCGCTGTCGTTTATTGGACGTTATAGATTTTTTCGATAGTCCGATTTCCGCTCGTCAAAGTCAAGATATAAATGCCTTTTTTGAGCTTAGAAATGTTATATTTTTTGGCGTACATCTCGTCATCCGAAGTGTTTTCTTGATAAATGATATTGCCTTTATCGTCTGTAAATGAAATACTTACACCCTGACTTCCGTTTTTATAAAATACCTGAACGGCATCTTCTTTGATGACTGGCGAAACATACGCCTGAAATGTTTTGTCGATGCTTTTGTCCGATACGCCCAAGGCAACTTGGTTTTCGGCTTCGAGGTCGCCCATTTTAATTTTTACGGTATAAATTCCAGCCCCAATTTTTTCCATATTGTAATCTCGGTTGAGTTGCTCCTGATTTCTAAGGACATCTTTATGAATCGTATTTCCTTTTTGGTCAATGATCTGAATGGTGATGACCTCTTCGGTGGCATTCTTGAAAGCAACCTTAAATTTTAATCCATTTTTGTAGGCATACACATTATAGGCGAATTTTTGTGTAGCCGTAATTTTTGGGGTGTCATCGTCATCGCTCGTTGGATACTCGGCGGCGAATGTAAGATTTGAGAATAAAACACCCATAAACAACATTAAAACGGCGAAATTTACTTTGAGAGTTTCCATGTGATTCTGAAATTTTTAAATTTTGTTTTAATTAATTTGACATGAACCCTTATTCCCAAAGATGTGCCAAAAATTATAAATGCATTGATTATCAATGGTTTATGGGGTTATGGTTTTAAATTTGATGGGTCAAACAGTCCGAAAACGAACAACCGTTCGCACGATTTTGGTCAAGTTGATACTACGGAAAAACCCACAATTAAAATAGCGGGTTAAATTCGTGGGGGTTCAACAACGTTCATTTTTTTGAAGACTTAATTCCTTCCAATTTTATTGATAAATTCCAATCAAATCCAGCATAAAAGCATATTCCAAAGCCGTTTCTCGAATCGCCCGAAAACGCCCCGAAACGCCGCCATGTCCTGCCTCCATATTAGTATGCAAAAGCACCCGATTGGTATCGGTTTTCATGGCTCGTAATTTGGCAATCCACTTGGTTGGCTCCCAATATTGTACCTGCGAATCATAAAATCCCGAAGTAACCAAAATATTAGGGTAATCAATATTTTGAACTTGGTCATAAGGTGAATACGAACGCATATATTCGTAATATATTTTGTTTTTAGGATTTCCCCACTCGTCAAATTCGCCTGTGGTCAGCGGTATGGTTTCATCCAACATGGTCGTGATGACATCCACAAAAGGCACCGCCGCAATGATTCCTTTGTAGAGTTTGCCCGCCCAATTTGCCACTACGCCCATAAGCAATCCGCCTGCACTTCCGCCCATCGCAAAGACCTTATCAGGATGTGCATATTTTTCCGAAATCAAATATTTTGTGGTATCAATAAAATCAAAAAATGTGTTTTTCTTTTGGAGTAATTTTCCGTCCTCATACCACTTTCGTCCCATTTCTTCACCGCCCCGAACATGGGCAATCGCAAAACAAAACCCCCTGTCTAACAGACTAATACGAGCCAAACTAAAATACGCATCCATCGATAAACCATACGACCCATAAGCATATATCAAAATTGGGTTTTCGGCATTTTTTCGGAATTTATCTTTCCGATACACCAACGAAATCGGAATTTGTATGCCATCCCGTGCGGGGGCATAAAGTCGCTCACTCTGATAATTTTCAGGTCTAAAATCGCCGATGATTTCCTGTTGTTTGAGCAATGTTTTTTCCTGCAAATTCATGTCATATTCAAACACAGAATTGGGCGTAGTTAGGGACGAATATCCATAACGCAACTTCGTGGTTTTGCCCTCTGGATTGTGATGCACATACGCCATGTAGGTCGATTCCCCAAAATTCAAATAGTGTTCCGATTTATTGGTCTGATTAATAATTCGTAATTCGACAAGTCCTTCTTTTCGTTCGGTCAGCACCAAATGATTTTGGAAAATTTCAAGGTCTTCCAACAAGATTTCTGGACGATGTGCAATGACTTCCTTCCATTGATTTTTGTGGTGCGCTCCCGCTTCAGGCACTTCCATCAGACGAAAGTTTTGGGCTTCCCAATTCGTTCGGATATAAAATCTGTCCTCAAAATGGTCAATCGAATATTCATGCTTGGGTTCACGCTCAAAAAACAGGGTAAATTTGCCTTTTGGGTTGTCTGTCCGAAGCCATCGCACCTCACTTTGAAGTGTCGAATTCATGTGAATTAAAATGTATTTTTTGGATTTTGTTCTCGAAATTTCCAGATAAAATGTCGCATCTTTTTCTTCATAAACCAAGACATCGTTTGTGGGGTCGGTGCCGAGTTCGTGCCGAAAAACACGATAAGGCAAAAGCGTTTTGGGATGCAGAACGACATAAAAAACTGTCTGATTATCCAACGCCCAAACGACATTGCCTGACGTGTTCTGGATTTGTTCGGGATAATTTTCGTTTGTTGCCAAGTTCCGAAACTTGAGCGTATAAATTCGCCTGCCTACTGTATCTTCGGCGTATGCCAAAATTTGATGATTCTGACTGATTTCCAAGCAATTAAGGTGATAAAAATCTTGTTTTTTGGCGACAATATTTACATCAAAAATCACTTCTTCGGTAGCGTGCATTGCCTCTTTTTTTCGGCAATATATCGGGTATTCTTTGCCTGTTTCGTAGCGATTATAAAACCAAAATCCATCCAAAAAATAAGGCATGGATTCGTCATTTTCCTTGATTCGTCCTTTGATTTCCTGAAATAATTTTTCCTGAAAATCTTGCGTATGCGCCATGATTTGCTGTGTATATTCATTTTCAAGATTCAGATAATCAATGATTTCTGGATTTTGGCGTTCGTCATCACGCATCCAATAATAATTGTCGGTTCGCATATCGCCATGAAGCGTCATTTGGTGTGGGATAATTTTCGCTTGGGGTGCTTTGATTGACATTTTTTAGGATTTATAATTTTAAAAATTAATAGTTTGTTTTGATTTCAAATTTAAAACATGGAGCTTGCATTTATCCGTTTTTACGCTCAAAATCCCGAAAAATATCGCCAAAAGCCTTGATTACTTTATATGGTTTTTTAGGAAAAAGTAACAAAAAAGCAAGCCTCATGCTATGCTTTTAGCTTTGTTTTATGGATTTGGTCAAATGTTGCAGTATCAATGGGCGTTTTTTCTACGAAGTGCGACAAAATAACTTATAGACACTAATCAAAATTGAAGCAAAAAAGCGATGACATCCCAAAATATTTTGTGTATCTTTGCACGCCTTTCGGACGAAAAGGCGGATTTCGGGCGCAAAAAACTTCATAATCAAGGGATTAGTTCCGAAGTTCATGGTTTCATCAACGCATTCAGGCTCTTGCACCGAGGCAGGAATGTTCATTTCAGGTGCTAACTAATTTTATGAGCGAATTACAAGCAGAAGTCGCAGAATTTGACTGGGACCACACAAATCAAGGATTCGGCGGAGATTACAAAAATGCCGAAAAAGAAGAATTATTGAAGTTGTATGACGATACGATGACCCAAGTAGCCGAAAATGAGGTTACAAAAGGCACGGTGGTGAGCGTAAGCAGCCGCGATGTCGTCATTAATATTGGCTTCAAATCAGATGGTTTGATTTCGATTTCGGAATTTCGGGATTTGCCCGAATTGAAAGTCGGCGACCAAGTCGAGGTCTATATCGAATCGCAAGAAGACAAAAACGGACAGTTAATTCTTTCGCGTAAAAAAGCCAAAGTTGTTCGGGCGTGGGAAAATATTGAGGATGCTTACCAAAATGATAAAGTCATCGAAGGTATCGTCAAAAGACGCACCAAAGGCGGTTTGATTGTCGATATTTTCGGTGTCGAAGCCTTCCTTCCCGGCTCGCAAATTGATGTGAAGCCTATCCGAGATTTCGATATTTTTGTCGGCAAAAAGATGGAGGTGAAGGTCGTAAAAATCAATTATGCCAATGATAATGTTGTGGTTTCGCACAAAGTGCTTATTGAAAAAGACCTCGAAAAACAACGTGCAGAAATCCTAAACAACCTCGAAAAAGGACAGGTTTTGGAAGGCGTTATCAAAAATATGACCAATTTTGGCGTATTTATCGACCTTGGTGGCGTGGATGGTTTGTTGCACATTACCGATATTTCTTGGGGACGAATCAGCCATCCCGAAGAGGTGTGTCAGCTTGACCAAAAAGTCAATGTGGTGGTCTTGGATTTTGACGAAAATAAAAAACGTATCTCCTTGGGTATGAAGCAGTTAGTAGCACATCCTTGGGATAGCTTACCAACTGACATCCAAGTAGGGACAAAAGTCAAAGGACGAATCGTGAACGTAGCCGATTATGGAGCATTCTTAGAAATTATGTCTGGCGTAGAAGGATTGATTCACGTTTCGGAAATGTCTTGGTCGCAACACTTACGAAATCCGCAAGATTTTATCAAAATTGGCGATGAACTCGATGCACAAGTATTGACGCTTGACCGAGATGAACGCAAAATGTCATTGGGTATCAAGCAATTAACCGAAGACCCATGGACAAAAGAAGACCTGAAAACCAAATACGATTTGGGTACAAAACATACAGGCGTAGTTCGTAATTTGACTAATTTTGGTTTATTTATTGAATTAGAAGAAGGCATCGATGGATTGGTACACGTTTCTGACCTCTCTTGGACGAAAAAAATTAAGCATCCTTCCGAATTTACCAAAATTGGCGAGCAACTCGAAGTTCAAGTATTGGAATTAGACGTGGCGCAAAGACGTTTGGCACTGGGACACAAGCAGTTAGAAGAAAATCCATGGGATACTTTTGAAACTGTCTTTGCCGTAGGAACTTCACATGAATGTACCGTCATCAATCGAACCGACAAAGGAGCTACACTGGAATTGCCGTATGGCTTGGAAGGCTTCTCAACCATCAAACATTTGGCAAAAGAAGATGGCGAAAAAGCGGATGTTGGCGAGAAATTAGAGTTCCGAGTGTTGGAGTTTTCTAAAGAAGACAAACGAATTATCCTGTCGCATTCCGTAACTTACTCTGAACCAGCTCCTAAGCTGGATGATAAAAAACCTGCCAAGAAAAAAGCAGACGAAAAAACTCAAGAGGAAGGAAATACCTTAGGCGATTTGGGTGATGCTTTGCAACAACTCAAAGAAGATATGAGCAAATAATTTTTGCTTCATTTAGCATAAAAAAAACCTTACTTTTCGAGTAAGGTTTTTTTTATGATTAAATTTTTAGGGGCAACAACAAAAAATCATGATTTTATACCCACTCATTTTGAGTGATTTAGGTGAAAAATTCTTTCATTCTATCAAAAAAAGTACGGTCTCCTTTTTCGGGGTCAGGCGTAAAATTGGTTGTGCCTCGTAATTTTTCGAGCGTCTTACGTTCTTCTTTGGTAAGTTGTGTAGGTGTCCAGATGTTAATATGAATCAGTTGGTCGCCGATGCCATAACCTTGTATGTCCTTGATACCTTTGCCTTTAAGACGTAAAATTTTGCCACTTTGTGTGCCTTCCTCTACGGTAATACGTACTTTTCCATCAATGGTAGGAACTTCAACTTGCGTGCCTAAGGCGGCATCAGGAAAACTCAAAAACAAGTCATAATGGACATTTTTGCCATCTCTTTTGAGGGGACTGTCGTTTGTTTCTTCGACAACGATGAGCAAATCTCCGGGTATGCCATCTCGTCCACCACGAGGCGGATAATTTCCCTTGCCTTGCATCGAAAGTTGCATTCCTTCTTCCACGCCCGCCGGAATATTAATAGACAAAACTTCTTCTTGTGCGGTGATGCCTTCGCCATTACAACTTTTGCAAACGCTCCGAATGCGTTTGCCCGTGCCATTACAAGTTGGGCAAGTGCTTTCCGAAACCATTTGCCCCAACATCGTATTGACGACTTGTCGGACTCTCCCTACACCGCCACAAGTGGGACACTCGCTAAATGCCGTTCCATTTTCGGCACCCGACCCATGGCAAGCCCCGCATTGACTTTGGCGTTTGACTTTGATTTTTTTCTCGACTCCGTGCGCCACCTCTTCTAATGTCAATTTGACACGAATCCGTAAGTTTGAGCCTTTTCTTCTGCCACTTCCGCTGTTTCTGGAACGTCCTGCGCCAAAAATATCGCCAAAAATATCACCGAATTGGTCGAAAATATCTTCGGTATTGGAATAATTTCCGCCAAATCCGCCACCAGGTGCATTGTGTCCGTAGCGGTCATACTTTGTTCGTTTATCCGAATTACTAAGGACTTCGTAAGCCTCGGCGGCTTCCTTAAATTTTTCTTCGGCGGCTTTATCGCCCTGATTTTTGTCAGGATGATATTTTATCGCAATTTTACGATAGGATTTTTTTATCTCCGAAGCATCCGCATTTTTATCTACGCCCAAAACCTCATAATAATCTCGCTTTTGCGCCATATTCGTTGTACGTTTTATCGTCTATGAATCAAAACTTCATACCAAAAAATTGAGTAGAAATTTTAATTGAACTATTTAAGAATCAATTAGTTACCGATGACTACTTTGGCATATCGAATGACCTTATCCTCAATTTGATAGCCTTTTTCGATGACATCAATAATTTTGCCTTTTGTCTCTTCGGAAGGAGCTGGAATCTGTGCGATTGCCTCATGCAAATCAGGATTGAATGCTTCACCTTTTGCCTGCATTTCCTGTACGCCTTGTTGGGCTAATATTTTCAGAAACTTATTCATAATGAGGTCAAAACCATTTTTCAACGAATCAAGGTTTGGTTCTTGTGCCTCCTCATAAGACTTTTTGGCACGGTCAAAGTCATCAATAACCGAGAGCAAATCAACGATAATTTTTTCGCCCGCCGTTTTGGTTAATTCCAATTTTTCTCTGGCGGTCCGCCGCCGAAAATTCTCAAAATCAGAATATAGTCGTAGATATTTCTCCTTCGTTTCGCCTAATTGTTGGCGCAAAGCAACAATATTATCCGTATCCTGCTGTTTTTCAGGCGATTCGGATGTTTCCTCTGTATTGGAAGTTGATTCTTCGCTTTGTGGAGCATCGACCTGCTCTTGAGTTTCTTCTTTATTTTCGATATGTTTCTCTTCCATAATAATCTTCTATGATTTGAAGTTAGGTTTAGGCAACGAATTTTGGGAATAATTTTCCGATTGCCAAACGTCAAGTTGATGACGACAGACAAAAGTCAATTTTATTGCCAAAGCACCATAAACTGACATTTTGACATAAAAAAAGTCTCTACCTAAGAAAGATAGAGACTTTGAACAAAAAATAATATTGAAATAACTTCGTTAATATCTTCTGTCTGAGCTGTAACCGCCGCCACCATAACCACCGCTATTTCGGTTGTTATCTCGTCGCTCACGAGGTTCTGCTTTTTTGACTACGATGGTACGTCCGTCCATCTCTGTATCATTCAAAGCATTGATAGCGTTACGACCTTGGTCGTCATCGTTCATTTCAACGAAAGCATATCCTTTGGAATTGCCTGTAAATTTGTCCATCACTACTTTGATAGAATCTACTGTTCCGAATTCCTCGAATGCTGTTCGTAAGTCGGATTCTTGAGTATCATAACTCAATCTTGCTACAAAAATATTCATGAATAAAAATTTAAAAATAAAAAAAATAAATAATTAGCTTTTGAGTTGTGTTTTTTATAAAAACTCTAACCACTAACTTGATACAAATATACGTAAATTATTTTTAGAAGTGGCATATATTTTCAATAATTTGAAAATAAATATTTCAGATTTTTTTTGGAGCTATTCCAAATGATTGAAAATTATATTTCGTCACCGTAGGGCAATACCTCTGAAAAAAGGCTACTATCGACCACAAAGCCTAATTTGGCACGAAATTTCTTGCGTCCGCTTTGCTCGATGCGTACTATTTTTTGGCGAGTTTGGTCATAATAATCCCACGCCAAAACTTTATTTCCTTTGAGATTTCGGTTCGATTTATCAAACACGAAGCCTTCCCGAAAGTCTTCTCGATAAAATTTCAAATCGCCATAATGTAAAATCGTGGGTGGATTTTGATTTTGTAAAATCTCTTTATCTAAATCCTCTCGAATGCTATGCAAATTAATCTCTTCGGCGACCTGTGTGTTCCAAGTGCCGTGCTGATACCAAACACTCAAAAACTGCCGTTGCGTATCATTTTTGAGAACAAACTCACGCTCGACCAGACCGCTGTCCCAGTCGTACTGGTTTTCATTTTTGACTTCCCATGTTTTTAGTCCGTAATCGACCAAATAGCCTATTTTCAGGTTTTCGATTTGTAAATTCAAGGGGTCATCTTCGAGCTGTAAAGTTCGGGGTTGTCGTGCTTCAATCTGCCTAAGTGGTTCATTTACATGGAGTTTAGACAAATAATTTGGTGTGCGTCCTTTTCCAGCATGGACTTGATGTCGATACATGACCTCGCGCAAGCATTCATCGGCGATGCGGTCATTGACTGCCCGAATCATGCTGGGCATTCGGATTAAATCAATCAAAAACCAAATCCCTCCGCCCATAAAAGTGAGCGTATAAAATATGAATAAAATGATTTTGTTGGTGTATAAATAATGAAATCCAAAGGGCGAAAGCCATTGCAATAAGTAGGCAACTGCCAAATCTTTGGAACGTTTCCGATATTCACGCAAAAAATCCTTCTGGACATCTTCGGGTAATTGCCTGAGTTGATTGGTAATCGCAAAAGGCAATTTTCGGTCTAATTGGTATGGGATAATGGCTTTAGACATCAAATAAATAGAGTTAAACGTGTATTTTTATTAAGGACGTTGTATTTTATCAAAAAGATTCAAAACCTTGCCAAAGTGTGTGTTATAACCCTCTCTATCAGTAGAGGTTATCACAATAATTTAATTTTTAGTAGGCTGTGAGGACACAGCTCACAGCGTTTGTGTCTATCTCGATGCACTATACCAAATATTGCGTGCTACTCTGATAGCAAAAATAAGCAATAAAGTTCAGGGTTTAGGCTTGCGGTTTATGATTTTTTGGGGCTTGGTCAGAACGTATTTGGGCGCAATTCGGAGTAAATTTTGTATGTTTGCCTCAAATTCTGACCATATGCCATGATTTTGTTCGAGAAAATGCAATTCTTAGGATATTATTTATTGATAATCAATGCATTACAGAACGATGTAATTTTTGCCAAATCTTTGTGATTCACTAAAAATAGTTCAGAAAATGGGGATTTTTAACAAAATTTTCAAGGGAAAAAAAACGGAGGACGAAGCCAAATCCACCACGCCAAACGAAATACCAGCACAGGCAGAGGTTGCTGAAACGCCCGAAGTTGCCCAGTCCATTCCTGTGCCATCGCAGCCCGAAATCCCTCCGAAGGAAGAGAAAAAGAGCTGGCTAAATCGTTTGGGAATCAAGCAGAAAACCAAAGAAGAGCAAAAAGAAACACTCGATAAAAGTTTAGAAAAGACCAAAGAAAGTTTTTTCGGGAAAATCAGTAAGGCGGTGGCTGGTAAATCCAAAGTCGATGATGAAATTCTTGACCAACTCGAAGAAATTTTGATTACTTCGGATGTGGGCGTGGAAACTACCATCAAAATTATTCAGCGTATCGAAGCCCGTGTTGCTCAAGATAAATACTTGAATGCCAGTGATTTGAATGAAATTTTACGAAATGAAATTGCTACTTTATTAATTCAGAATCAGACCGATGACCCACACGAATTTAGGTTGCCTCAAGATAAAAAACCGTATGTTTTGTTGGTCGTTGGAGTCAATGGCGTAGGCAAAACTACCACTATCGGCAAGCTCGCCGCTCAATATAAGTTGCAGGGCTATAAGGTCATTTTGGGAGCTGCGGATACATTTCGGGCGGCAGCCGTTGACCAAATTATGCTTTGGGGCGAACGTGTTGGCGTGCCTGTGGTTTCGCACGGCATGAACACAGACCCTGCTTCGGTGGCTTATGATGCGGTCAAAAAAGGGGTAGAGGATGGTGCTGATTTGGTCATTATTGATACGGCAGGGCGGTTACATACCCACGTCAATTTGATGAAGGAACTCTCTAAAATTAAGCGCGTTACACAAAAAATCATCCCTGATTCGCCGCATGATATTATGTTAGTTTTGGACGGAAGTACGGGGCAAAATGCCTTTATTCAGGCACAAGAATTTACCAAAGCCACAGAAGTTACTTCCTTGACAATCACCAAGTTAGATGGCACGGCAAAAGGTGGCGTAGTCATTGGCGTATCCGACCAATTTCAGATTCCCGTCAGATACATTGGCGTAGGCGAAAGTGTAGAAGATTTACAGATTTTTAATCGGCGCGAATTTGTGGATTCACTTTTCGGTGGAAAAACATTAAAATAAAGTTGTATAAAGATTTGATAATCAGCAATCACTGATTATCAAATTTTGACCAAAGTAAAAATAAGTGTGCATGAAACCTTCGGTCAGGCTTCGTAATTTTGAAAAAATCCAATTTTATTGGTGAAATAAATTCACAAACTGCCCTCCATTTTTTGTCCTAAAGCAATAATATCTTCGATGCGCGCCAAGTCAGCGAGCCATTTTTCGGGGATTTCGTCAATGCCATAAATCATGCCCGCAAGTCCACCCGCTACTCCTGCGGTGGTGTCAGTGTCTTCGCCCAAATTAACGGCTGTCAAAACGGTTGATTTGTAGCTATTTGCGGTCATTACTGCCCATAAACCTGCTTCGAGCGTATCGACTACGGAATCCGAGGTATTGATTTGAGCTTCGGGAAAATCAGCAATATTTCGAGATAAAATACGGCTAAACTTCTGAATTTCAGCTTGTTTAAAATTCGATTGAGTAACAAATTTGGATACTGTTTTTTGCATCTTTTGGTAAGCTATTTTGCGAGAATCACCCAAAACGAGCCTTCTGGCAAATTCGATGAGTACAAAACACGCCAAAATTGAGCGCAGATGCCCGTGTGTCAGAGCAGAAACATCACGCACTTTCTGGAATCTTTCGGACAATGGTTTATCTAATAAATAAAAAACTAAGGGCAAAATTCGGACTAAAGCACCATTCGTAACAATTTCAGAATCAGCTTCATAGTCGGCAATCGGCGTTACTTTTTCCTTCAAATAAATCAAGGCACTTAATCGAGAAATAGCCCGTTTGGTATCAAATTCAATATCAAAAACTTCACCTCGTGCCGTCCAGTAATCGCGCGAGTTCCAATGGACAAATTTGGCGGCAATATCCTGTAAATCATAGTTTTGGCACAAACTTTCTGCCAAGCAAAACGCCAAGGAACTCTCGTCTGACCACGTCCCACGAGGCTGAAAATGCGTGCCGTATGCTCGCATATCCTGCACGGGATGTTTTTTGAGTTCTTCCCGACTGAATGATTCGACAGGAACACCCAAGGCATCGCCCACCGCAAGTCCGATTAAAGTCGCTTTTATAAGGTTGTGTTCTGAGGTCATTGTTTTCTAAATGTTGTTGTTTCAGGAATAAGATGTAAGATTACTTTTTATCGAAATATGCTACATAAATTGTTCCAGAACGTGTACTTTTTTGGTTTTGAAAGAAATTTTTTAACGTTATGATTTACTTATCGCGCAGGCTACTAAATTTTTCGCACAAATACAATTCCCCAAATAAATTTGTGCAAACATTTTTCGAGCAGAAACACCTGAAAAAAATTGGATTAAACGCTTCAATTTTATATCTAAATTATTGATAATCAAGAATTTATGCTAATCTAAATGCCCGAATGAGTCGTCCAATCTGTGCGGCAGTTTTCTGAATTAAAATTGGTGCATTTTTCACCGAATCCTCGCTGGAAAGCGGTCTATCGGTAATCGAAAAAATAGCGGTCATGCCTGCCTGATGTAAGGTTTCGGTCTTATTTTCAACCATTCCTGCAATGCCAATACACGGGATGCCGTGCTTTTTGGCAAGGCGTGCCATCCCAAAAGGTAATTTCCCAAAGGGCGTTTGGGCATCAATTCGTCCTTCGCCCGTGATGACAAAATCGGTATTGGGCAGGTATTTTTCGACCTCAATAAGTTCAGAAATTAACTGAAAACCGTTGCATAATTCGGTATTCAAGAAGGCATAAAACCCTGCGCCTAAGCCGCCTGCTGCGCCCGCACCTTCCACGTCCGAAATGGCTTTATCAAACTGATTTAGAACGACTTGATAAAATTTTTGTAAGGCATTTTCCAGTATTTCGATTTGTGCTTGGGTTGCGCCTTTTTGTTGGGCATAAGTACGCGTGGCACCATTTTTGCCTAACAAGGGGTTAGAAACATCGCACGCCACCCGAAAACTGGCATCTTTGAGGCGCAAATCTAAGCCTGATAAATCAATTTGATACAATTTTTGGAGTTCTGCGCCTCCATTTTGGAGTAATTTTCCGTTTTTATCCAGAAATTTTGCGCCCAAAGCCTGCATCATGCCCAAGCCCGCATCGTTGGTTGCGCTACCTCCTAAACCAATAATAAACTTTCGACAACCATGCGCTAAAGCATTGATAATCAGTTCACCAACGCCATAAGATGAGGTTATTAATGGATTTTTTTCGTGAGCATCAAGCAAAGGCAATCCGATGATTTTTGCCGTTTCGATGACGGCTGTTCCGTCTGCCAAAATCCCGAATTCAGTCGTCATTTTTCGTCCGATGGGGTCGGTAGCTTCCATGCTAACTATCTGATTTTGAGCATTTTTTGTAATGACACTTAGTGTTCCTTCGCCGCCATCTGCTTGGGGCATGACCACCATTTTGGCGCGCGGAAAAACTTCAGTAAGTCCTATGACGATATTTTCGGCGACCGCTTCAGCCGATAAACATCTTTTGAATGAATCTGGGGCGATAATGATTCTCATACGTACATTTTTTCAGAGTGATAAAAACTTTGAAAGTACGGTATTTTCTTTGAAAAATAGAAATCCAAACTGTTAATTTATAGGAATATTTTTGGTGGATATAAAAAAATTGCCAAAACCCGTGATTTGGGTTTTGGCACGAATCCAAAAAAATCGTCAGAAAGTGCTTGCCGAAAATTATTTTTTGAGTTTGGCTTCGTTAGCGATTTTGATTTTGCCTGCCAAAATTTCGTTAATATTTCCGCTCAAACTCAATTCTTTTTTGTTTGTATGTAATTTATAATCTCGATTGGTAGATTTTTTGAATTTTTCGGAAGTCCGCATGATGTGTTTATAGGAGGCACGCTGAAGCATATTTTTGGCTTCCTGCTCGTGGGTTTCATCGAGGGTTTCAAGTACTCTTTTAAGGTAAAAATTACTGGAACGTATGAGGGTTTTTTTGGTAAAATCATAGATTTCGAGAGGTTCTGGCGGATAATCACCTTCTTGGGTATTCATGCTGGAGAGCGCATGGTTGAGTGCATCGGTATTTTTAAAACGAAATTGTACCCCAAAAATATATTTTTTAAGGTCTTTGATGCCTTTTGCTTCCGAAATTCCATCGAGTTGATTGAGGCGTTTGGCACTCCGAATAAATGCGGAATCTAATCCGACCAAAGGCATTTCTGAATCATTTATCTTCTTGTTAATCAGGTGTTTACTTTGTGCCATATCCAAAATCAAGGCATATTTTCCCGAACCATCCGCCCGAATACTAATCTCTTCTCTCAATTCAAAACAACTGGTTAAGCTGCATAAACTAAAGAGTACAAAACAGATGTAATGTAATTTCATAAAATTGCTTTTTTAATTTTCTTAGATTCAAATTAAATGGTATTGCGTATTAAGACGATATAATTATTTGAAAATCAATAAATTACATTTCAAATTTCAAACGAAATTCATATCGGTACCGAATCAAGCGTATTTGGTGATAAAACTCATGAACCATGTACCGAAAAATAATTTAAAAATCGAAATCAAGACGACCAAAATTAATAATCGCCGAGTCCATCTTGCGGCGGTTTTACTTTTGAGGGCAAATCTGGCGGCAAGTTGTGCGCCAGCGACCTGTCCGATGGCAGTTACTGCGCCATAGACCCAATGCACTTGGTTTTGGTACATAAAAATAGCGAGAGCAGGAAGGGTAAGCATGAAAACCAACACCAATTTGAGGGC
Organism: uncultured Cytophagales bacterium; assembly: GCA_964577275.1. Taxonomy (GTDB): domain Bacteria; phylum Bacteroidota; class Bacteroidia; order Cytophagales; family Thermoflexibacteraceae; genus UBA2561. The sequence goes on from CAZNYR010000001.1 coordinate 63,657, forward strand.
ATTGCTTTCAGTCAAATTGAGTCCGCACCGAAGGACAAAAACCGCCAACATCAGCACGCCTACGCCAGCCTGCACAAATCCGCCATAAAACCCTACGGCAAATAACAAAATTATTGTCAAAGGAGCTAATTTTTGTGGCATTTGGCTTTGTTCTCGTAGCCATTTTTTGGGTTTTAAGACAATGATAATCAGCATCAAAAACATCACAAAACCGATGGCATATTCCATGTTTTGAGCCGAAATTTGGGAAGCCAATGCTGCGCCCAATATTGCGCCTACGACCATCGGAAGGACAAAACGAAGCAAGGAATTCTTTTTGATTTTCCCGTTTTGGGCAAAAGTAGTGGCAGCGGTCAGGCTTTGTAACAGCACGCCAATACGGTTGGTGGCATTGGCAATATCGGCGGGTAAATGCCCAATATTCATAAAAATTGAGAGCGTAATGAGCGAGCCACTGCCTGCCAACGTATTGATAAATCCAGCCAGCGCACCGCCCAAAATCATGGCAATATAAATCGAATAATTTTCCAAATTGAGGTTTGTTTTTTTGATAAAAAAAACCAACGCTTCGTGTTGAAGCGTTGGTTGTTTGTAATTCATTCAAAATCAGATTAATAACCCGCATTCTGAACTAAACTTGTATTCAAGTCTAATTCTCGTTGTGGAATCGGCATGACGGTTCGGGTTGCGCCTAACTGGGATTCGGCAAAATATGGGTCTCCTGCCGGTCGCAAGGCTTTTCCTTGTCGCAATAAATCCATTCGGCGGTGTCCCTCAAAGCACAATTCTTTACGTCTTTCTTCGGCAATTGCCTCCAAAAAAGCATCTTTGGAAGCAAAATCACTTGTACTAAAAGTGGCTACGCCTGCACGAGTTCGCAAGGTATTTATCAAGGAAATGGATTCGGCATTCACGCCATTCAATTCGGCTAATGCTTCGGCTCGGTTCAAGTACATTTCTGTCATGCGTAGAATCGGCACGTTATCGGTATTATTTATGCCGTCTTTAAATTTGGTCGTGTAAGCATTTCCGTTCATAATCAAATGCAAATCGGTAAATCGTTTGTCATTTTCATCAAAAGAGGCTAATAAATATTCCGAAAATAAGGCATCGCCTCGCCCGCCAAGTTCGGCAGGCTGATAATAGCTTGCCCAACCGCCAGAGCCTGTTCGTCCGTTATCGGTTGCTGAGTTTTGCAAAGAAAAAATTTCTTCTGGCGTATTTTTGCTGTAAAAACTAAAATCGCTCGCCAAAGAAAATGCGCCACCATCGATGGTTTGCTGGGCAAAAGTAGCGGCTTGTTGCCACTCGCCACGATACAAATGCAATCGAGAAAGCAAAGCCCGTGCGGCACTTTTTGAGGCTCGTGTATTATTTCCGTCAGATAAAGCGGCTTCGGCTTCGGTCAAATCTTTTTGGATTTGGGTGTGAACCTCATTGACGGTAGCTCGTGCAGGAAGTAAAACTTTGCCTGTGTACGCCTCAAGTACCAATGGCACTCCGGGACGGTTTCCATTTTCGACCTGATAGGGGTGTGCAAAGGAATTAACCAACTGGAAATAAGTCAAGGCACGCATGAATTTGGCTTCTGCCACAAACTGGGCTTTTTCTTCGGCACTAAATCCGGCATCATCAACGTTCGGAACGTTGGCAATGACGGCATTTGCCGCCAAAATAACTCGGAAGTGGTCGCGCCAAACGCTTTGTAACGACGTATTATTAGATAATGTAGCGTAATTATTAATATCTTGTAGGGTAATAAATGAACCGATAAAGTTCACATTATCAGCCATATACTCATTAATAACGGCTAACATCGCCCCAAAGGCTTCCAAATCCTGCGCTCGGCTATATACACCCATCAACGAGCCTTGTGCCGTGAGTTCGTCCGCAAATGCCAGTTCGGTAGAAAGTGATTGTTGCGGGTTAATTTGCAAATCATCCTCGCCACACGAGGAGAGCGTCAGTGCGCCTGCCATAAAAAAGGCAGTGGCATATTTATTGATTTTATAATTAAATTTCATGTTGTTTTCAAGTTTAAATTTTTGACCATAAATAATGATGCTTAAAAGCCAAGACTTACGCCGAAAGTATAAGTTTGTGCCTGCGGAGGCGTAAAGAATGATTCGCCTTGCGCCAAGTTATCTGCACCCAAGCCATTCAATTCGGGGTCGCCGATGCCTTGATAATTTGTGATTGTCCATAGGTTTTGTCCCATGACATAGAATCGGGCTTTGGTCAAAAATTTGGTTTTATCCAAAATTTCCTTCGGCAATGAATATCCCAAAGAAACGTTCCGCAACCGAATAAACGAACCATCCATCAACTGCGCCGAAGACGACTGTGCAAAAAGTCGTGCCGTAGGGCTTGACATCGAAGGAGCGTGCGTGTTATCGCCCGGTTGTTTCCAATAATCCAGCATTTTGGTTCGTTTATTAAAACCTGATGCGACATTATCCGTAAACTGGATACTTCTATCCATGACCTTGTTTCCTTGCGTGAAATTGAAAAAGACATTCAAATCCAAGCCTTTGTATCGGAAATTGTTGGTAAAACCACCCGTTAAGGTCGGAATTGCAGACCCCACATAGACCCTGTCGCCCGCCGAAGGAGAAGTCGTTACTTCGCCATCTTTGGTCAGCCATTCGGCATCGCCTGTTTCGGCATTAATGCCTTTATAACGAATCAAGAAAAATTCATTGACGGATTTGCCTTGAACCGCACGTTGTGAGGTAGTACCCGGAATGAAATTATTGCCTAAATCATCCACGTTATCGTCAGGTAATTCCGTGATTTGGTTCTTCAGGAAGCCCATATTGAGGCTGGTTGTCCACGTAAATCCATTATTCTGAACATTCGTAGTATTAATCAATAAATCTACACCCGTGTTCTGCATTTTACCAATATTTTGGAGAATCGACGCAAAACCTGTCGTGTAAGGTAATGGGACAGAAATCAAAAGCCCCGTACTGTTTTTGTTCCAATAACTTGCCTCAACCGAAACTCGATTATCCAAGAAACTGGCATTCAAGGTAAAGTCAAATTGGGCAGTTTCTTCCCAGCTCAAGTTCGGATTATCTGCCTGTGTAGGGCGCAAACCTGCAATTCCTGCATAATCTGAATCTACGCCACCGCCATAAAGTCCTAACGCTCCGAAATTGCTGATTCGGTCATTACCCGAAGTTCCGTAACTGGCTTTGATTTTCAAATCATCAAAAATATCCAAGTTTTTGATAAAATCTTCTTCAATCAATAACCAACCTGCCGAAACCGCCCAAAACGTACCAAATCGGTTGTTTGCACCAAATCGAGATGAACCATCACGCCGCAAAGAAGCCTCAAACAAATATTTATCTTTGAATCGGTAGTTCAAGCGTCCGAATGTGGAAGCCAATGCCCAACCTGAACCCGTTGAACTGGTCAAAGTAGGCGTTGCTGCCGAACCCACGTTAGGCAACTGGTCGCTGACAAATCCCGAACCTTCTACGGCAATCGACTGATATTCAGAGGTTTCGTAGCTTGTTCCCAATAAAACATTGACGTAATGGTCTTCGCTCAATTCAGGCGTATAGTTCAATGTGGTTGAATTTAACCATTTATTATCCTGCAAAACTCGTTTATAACCATAACCACCCGGTGAAACAATTTCGGGGTCTCGGATGGTTTCCTCAGTCTGTACCAAGTCAATACCAAAATCCGTTTTTAAGGTCAAACCTTTGATAACATCCCACGAAGCGTAAGCATTGGCGGTGGTTCGTTTGGAAATAAGCATCCGAGTACTCAAGGCTTCAATCGCCAATACGTTAGCAATAAAACCTGTATTCGTGAAACTGCCATCTTCGTTATATGCCTGAACATAAGGAATTTGCAAAAGCGAAGAGGTCAAAGGGGCAAACGTACTGTTATCCGAGTTGATTCGGTCGTTGTTCATTTGCGACACGGCGATATTTGCACCAAATCGAATTTTGTCATTGGCTTGATGCGATAAATTCAAACGTGCGTTAAGTCTATCAACCTCATTACCAATCGTATAGGAAGATTGATTAAAATATGTACCGCCCAAATAAAATTTGGTTTTTTCCGAACCGCCCGCCGCAGAAAGCGAATACGAATTGGTTTTACCTGTCCGTATTACCTCATCACGCCATGCAAACGTAGGGTCATTTCCAAAATCAACTGCGGATGCACCTTGTCCTACTCGGTATTCATTTCGGTAGGTTCGGTATTCATCGGCATCCATCATGTCGGTCAAATTGGTAACATTGGACATCCCCGTAAAATAATCCAAACTAATGCTTGTTTTTTCTGATTTACCTTTTTTGGTCGTAATCAAAATAACTCCATTTGCACCTCGTGAACCATAAATGGCTACGGCAGCCGCATCTTTGAGAACGGTCATGGATTCAATATCATTGGGGTTCAAATCAGCGATAGGGTTCAGTGCATCTGCACCTTGACCATTAGAATACTCACCATCATTCAAAGGCACGCCATCAACTACATAAAGAGGCGAAGAACCTGCATTTAATGAAGCGACACCACGAACACGAATCGTGGCGTTACTACCCAAAACCCCAGAAGCACCGACCATCTGAACGCCTGCGGCTTGTCCTTGCAATAATTCTTGTGGGCTAACCACAGGCATATTTTCAAATTTGTCAGAATTGACCTTAGATGTGGACTGAATCGAAAGTCTGGTACTTTGCTCGCCATAACCTACGACCACGACCTCATCCAAAAACTTATTATCCAATTTCATCGAAATATTAATCGTGGTTTGACTTCCGATTTCGATTTCTTGGTCAGAAAATCCTACAAAGCTGAAAACCAGCGTTGTAGCGCCATCAGGCATTTGGAGCGTGTAATTCCCGTCCGTATCCGAAACGGTTCCTGTCGAAGTACCTTTGACGGCAATGTTTACGCCAATCAGAGCCTCGCCAGACTCCGCCGAAGTAACCTTGCCCGATACGGTGCTTTGCGCCATGGCATTCGTGCATAGCATGAAGACCAACGCAACCAAAAAAAGTAGTCCTTTTCTCATGAGTGTGTATAAATTAAAATAATGAATAATTTGCATAACAAGTATTATGCGTGCTACGTGTAGTAAGTGTAATGTTGTGGTCGAAAAACAAATATTTTGTGATTATAAATTTAGTGTTTCTTCTGATGGGCGGGAATCATCCCAGAAATAAGAAATATACCAATCATGTAAAATGTGGGAATCGAAAAGATAGTTTAATTTGTCGGAGTAGTGTAAATGGTTTTTCATGTTATTGTGTGTTTTTATGAGTATTGGTCAATTTCAGTGTAATAATACGCAAAAATGAACAAACAAATCAAAAAAAAGTTTACATTTTTTTGATTTGAATTGTAAATTATAGGCAATTTAATAGCCTAAAACGGCACTTTCTATCGTCAATCCCGGTCCGAATGCCATGGCTAAAACTTTGTTTTTGTGTTGATTAGCCTGATATTTTTGCATCATTTGGCTTAGGACAAACCAAACCGTTACAGATGACATATTTCCGTAATTTTTCAAGATTTCATACGCCGATTCATGGCACGAAGCTGGCAAATCCAAAGCCCGTTCGATACTTTCTAATATCTTTTTGCCGCCCGGGTGTGTCGCAAAATGACGTATTTCTGTCAATTCGATGTCCAGATTTCGGCATAAATCTTCGACCAAATTTTTGATATTTTTTTCCAAAATCGAAGGTACATACGCCGATAAACGCATATCAAACCCAAAATCCCGAATCATCCAAGCCATATCTTGTTTGCCTTCGGATGCCAGCCCACAATAAAACCCATTGATTTCCAATGAATTAGGTCGGTTTTCGGACTCAATCAAAGCCACCGAAGCACCATCAGCAAAAATGGCATTGGACAACAAATGGTCGGGCAAGGTCGAATTTTGAAGATGAATCGTACACAATTCGACATGGATAATCAGGACTTTGGCATTTTTTTCGGCTCGACAAAAGGCATCCGCTACCTTCAGCGCATTGAATGCCCCATAACATCCCATAAAATTGATGCAAGTCCGTTTGGTGTTTGAGGGCAGATTTAATTTTTCAATAATTTCAATATCCAAACCTGGTGCATACATTCCCGTACAACTGACCGTAATCAGATGCGTAATTTCCTGTTTATCAAGGCTTTGATTTCTAAAACAATCTGCAATCGCATCCAAAGCTAAGGGCAAGGCTTCCTGTTCATAAAGTGCCATGCGTTGGGCGGTAGTCGGGAAATTATTTTTTCTAAAGAACTGAAAATCAGAGGTTTTTATCGAATCTTCCAGAACCGAATAACGTTTTTCGATGCCCGAAGCTCGATACAGAATTTTCAATTTTCGATGCGCTATTTCGGATAATTCCAAGACACCCGATACAAAATTGGCTGACTGCTCCCGTGTGATTTCGTAAATTGGCACAGCCGTTCCGATAGAAGTAATGTAAGATTTTTTCATAATTTGTATCTTTTGGAATCGGAAAATAGGGCAATATTTGGTTTTGATTCCGATAATCTTTTGTCAAAAATAACTACAATCCCGAATTTTAGTTTGATAACAAAAGAAATCGGAGTAATTTCCGACCAAAAGTCGGCAAACTGACAATGTAAATACGCATGAAACACCTCATTTTATTTGTGATAACCTTCATCACCACCACTTTGGCGGGGGCGCAATGGATGAATCTGATGGTTTTTGAGTTTCGGACATGGGATGATATTTGGACGGGAAATATTATTTTTCATGCCGAAAATTTTGTCCGTGCGATGGCATATTCCATTCCGTTTTTATTTATTCTGACTGTCCACGAGTTCGGACATTATCTGATGGCTCGAAGATATAAATTAGACGTA
>CAZNYR010000001.1:70530-108820 GCA_964577275.1 uncultured Cytophagales bacterium
TAACCCTGCCTTATTATTTACCGATGTGGCTGGGAAACAGTGCTTTAACTATCGGAACACTGGGCGCATATATCAAAATCAAATCGCCGATGATGTCCAAAAAAGCCTTTTTTGATGTCGGGATTGCGGGTCCGTTGGCGGGTTTTGTAGCGGCAATTTTGGTTTTGATGTATGGTTTTCTGAACTTGCCTCCCGCCGAATTTATTTTTACGATTCATCCTGAATATCAGGTATTTGGCTTGGATTATGCCGCCCACGTCTATCGTTCCTTGCCTCCAGATTCCTCCTTCACGATGGGTTCAAGTTTGTTATTTGAATTTTTTAAAGTTTATGTCGCCGACCCCGCTTTGCTCCCAAATCCACACGAAATCATGCACTATCCCTATTTGATGGCAGGCTATTGGGCGTTATTTTTTACGGCATTGAATCTGATGCCTATCGGACAGCTTGATGGCGGACACATTTTATACGGGTTGATTGGCGCAAAAAAACATCGAAAAGTAGCGTTTATGCTTTTTATTTTGTTCGTATTTTATGCAGGTTTAGGACTTTTTAAGCCTCAAGATGATATGGAATGGCTCAAATGGTCGCCGATTTATGTGTGGTTTTTGTACGTGGTTTTTTTGCGTACCGTGCCACATTGGAAATGGTCAATTTTGGTGGCGATGAGTATTTTTACAGGACAATTCGTATTGAATTTTATTTTTCCCGAAATCACAGGATATAACGGATGGTTAGTTTTTGGACTACTTTTGGGCAGATTTTTAGGAATTTATCATCCTGCCGCATCAATCGAAACGCCTCTGGACAAAAAACGCCAGATTTTAGGCTGGATAGCCTTTCTTATTTTTGTTTTGTGTTTTACGCCAATGCCCCTCAAAATGATGTAATATCTGAATAGTTTACGAGCGTATTTTTTTGGACTTTTTCTGAAAAAATCGTATTTTTGAAAGAAAATATAAAACTACAATTTACGATGAGTTTTCTCCGTGCTGAATGGCGCAAATTAGCCATTGCCAACTACGAAATTGCCCCTTCGATTCTTGCTCAATATATTCCTTATGGTACGGAATTAGACCTATGGCAGGACAAATGTTATGTCAGTTTGGTCGGTTTTATGTTCCTGAATGTCAAGGTGATAGGGCTGAAAATTCCGTTTCACCGCAATTTTGAGGAGGCGAATTTACGGTTTTATGTCAAACGAAAAGAAGGGCATGAATGGAAGCGAGGGGTCGTTTTTATCAAAGAAATTGTACCAAAACCTGCCATCAGTTTTATCGCCAATACGGTATATCGTGAAAATTACGAAACTTTGCCCATGCGTCATGTTTGGGAAGAAAATGCACAAAATCAGGTCGTAGAATATGCCTGGCAAAAAAATTCTGATTGGTATAAAATGCGGGTCGAAGCTGGTCTGCAACCTTCTGATATACAGATAGATAGCGAAACAGAATTTATCACCGAACACTACTGGGGCTATGCCAAAGTAAACGACCACAAAACCAATGAATACCAAGTAACACACCCTCGATGGCAGGCTTATGACGTACTGAATTATGAGATTAAAGTGAATTTTGGATTACTTTACGGAACAAAATTTGCATTTTTGAGTGAACAAACGCCGACTTCGGTCATGCTGGCAGAAGGTTCGGAAATTACGGTTGAGCCGAAAGAAACATTAAAATAAATTAAGTAGTACAGAGTATTTAGTATCAAACATTAAGATAATGTAATTAATTGATTTTCAATTAATTACGCTCAAGTCGAAATATAAACTAAATTTGAAAGTGTTTATCTTGGGATTCCGAATCGAATAAAACGTCATAAACTGAACCATAACACCATGAAAATCAGTGGATTTACATTCTTGCGAAATGCCTCCAAATTGTATTATCCCGTCAAGGAATCAATTTTGTCGATTTTGGATATGGTTGATGAATTTGTTATTGCCGTAGGCGATAACGACCCTGACGATAACACGCACGAAATTCTCGAAAGTATCGGTTCGGATAAAATCAAAATTATCAATACCGTTTGGGACACTGAAAAATACCCCAGAGGCATGGAACACGCCCATCAGACTGACATCGCGCGGGAAGCCTGTTCGGGTGATTGGTTATTTTATCTGCAAGGCGATGAAGTTATCCATGAAAAAGACCACGCTACGATTTTGGCAGCTTGTCATAAATATATTGATAATCAGGAAGTTGAAGGTTTTTTATTTCGGTATATGCACTTTTTTGGCGATTACGAACATTATTTTCGGGACCATTGCTGGTATCCTTACGAAATCCGAATGATTCGTAATCATCCGCAGATTCATTCTTTTGAATCGGCACAATCTTTTCGTAGAATCCCTCATTTTGATGGTGTAAGTTATCGAAGTAAAGAAGGAACTTTTAAGTTAAATGTGGTCAAAATTGATGCGGATGTCTATCATTATGGTTGGGTTCGACCGCCAAAACTGATGCTCCAAAAACGAAAATATTTTTCGACCACGCATCAAGGAAAAGACTTTGTGCGGGAGGAATACAAGAAATATGACGAAAATTATGACTACGGACGCATGGATAGAACTTTAGAGTTTAAGGGAACGCACCCCGCAGTAATGGCAAATAAAATCAAAGAATTAGACTGGAAAGATACACTACGTTATGAGGGCGAAACGGCAATTCATCGCCCTTTGATGAAGCACGAAAAACTAAAATATCGCCTCATTATTGCCCTCGAACGCAAGCTGCTGGGCGGACGGCGATTGGGCGGATATAAAAATTATAACATATTGAATATCAAATAAATGAACCTAAAACAAACGATTTTATTTTCGTTGGCAACTGGCTTTTTCGTGATTGGCATTCATCAGATTTTTGTGAGTACAGCCAGCGACATCAGCGGAAAAATATTTGATGGCTATTGGGCAATTATGCTTTCGGGCGGATGCTTTTTGGCTTACAAATTTTTAGTTCCGCAGGGCAAATCTAAAGATGAAACTTCCGCTGAACCCAAAACAACGGCACGCCACCCACAGGTCAAAAAAAAAAAAAGCGTAAACGAAAATAATAAATCTTAGATTCAAGTGAAAAACGAAAATTTTTTTTTGTCATCTGGCAACTTCTGTTTTGTATCGTAGTCTTTAACGTAGATGTCAAATTAATTTATCAAATACAAAGCACAAATTCAGATGAAAAAATATTCGTTTTTCTTGATTATTTGGTTGATTTCCACAGGGTTTTTGTCGGCACAAGATGACGAAAATCGGAGGGACAAAAAATATAACTCGGACGATATCCAAACCTTAGCGGGCGATGTTCGGCATCATGGTTTTCATTGGGGATTCAGTTTTACGGGGACAACTATCGGCAACCAAAACGAACCCGCCTTGATGTTGGGCGGGCGATTGGCATGGACGATGAACCGAATGATTGGCTTGGGTTTTGAAGCTAAAGGCTTGATTCCGAGCGTTACGATGAATGATATTTCGGTGAGCAAAGTGCGTCCACTGATGGGTTATGGCGGTTTTTTTATTGAACCCGTCCTTTTTTCAAACAAGGTAATTCATGCCACGATTCCATTGGCAACGGGGAGCGGTTGGGCTGGATACGTGCGAGATTGGAACGATGATAACTTTGATTTCATGGATTCGGATTTGATTGACCAATACATTTTCTGGTATTTTGAACCCGGTGCCAATGTCGAAATTAATGTAACGCGCTATTTTCGGATTGCCGCAGGCGCAAGTTATCGTTATCTCCCTGATTTTGAATTACTTAATACCGCCAAAAAGGATTTTGACGGCATGAATTATAACGTAACGCTGAAGTTCGGAAGATTCTAAACAATTCAACAAACGCCACATTTTCTGTGGTTTTCGTCCCATAAAATACGATTTTATGGGATTTTTTTATCAAAAAAACAAAAATTAAGATGCCATAACATATCATTTTTAGTCTTTATCCCAAAAGCAAAGTTTAGAATCAAGGCACAAATTTTGACGTAGTTTTGTTAAAAATCCAAGGCAAAACCCTAAGTTTCGTAAAAGATTTTTTACTTTGTAGGTATTTGATTTTTGGTCAAATTGTATTGACAAAGACCACTTATTTTTATCTGTCGAATCTCATCATCATGAAAAAAGCCATTGATTTTTATATATTTTTATTGCTCTTGGGCATCGGAGCTTGCATCCCGATTGAAGACCGATTAGCACCACAAGTAACTCAAATTCAGTTTGATGGACAGCTTGCCAACATTAATATTGATGCAAAAGGAGACCGTGTGATTACCGATACGGTAACTTATCACGTCTTGGATACCATTTCGCTTTTTGTGGGATATAGCGATAACGAACACATTGATTCTATCGCCCTGATTGTCAGTCAAGGAACAGGCTCAATTCAGAATTTGGAAGCACTCACGAATCGGAATATTAGCATTCCCGGCGGGCGACTTTATCAGGATACTATCAAAATTCCGATTCCAGCCAATATCCCCGAAGGATTGTATTATATTAATATTGAATGTTACGATTTGAGCAAAAATATGACCCGAACTTATGGGGTTTTTCGTATCGAATCCGATATTCGAGGTCCCATCATTCAAAATTTTAAGGTCGCAAAATTGGCACAGGATGCACAAGGAAATTATATCACTTGCCGCCTCGAAACAATTGATTTAGAGGGTGTTATTACTGATAATATTGGCATCTCCGAAGTCATTGTCGAGCTATCCAATGGCATACAAAATCGGCGGGATGTGTTGGGCGATTCTTTGGTGTCGCTCCAAAATCTATTCGGACAAGACATCCGAATCCCCAGTAGTTTGGGCGATAATGAACTATTTACCCTCCGTTTGATTGTCATTGACGGCAACGGAAATCAAAGCACTGCACAAGCCCGATTTGTCGTGGGCTGCGATGACCAAATTCCAACTCTCAAAATCGACAGCCTTCGCCCAACGCTCAATGCCGAAGGCGAAATTGACGTGATTCAGGGCGTGCCAATTTCGGTCATTAACGGATACTTGACCGATAATTTTCAGATGCAATATTTCGCTGTTACTTTTAATCTCAAAGATGCCGTTCGTGATACCGTTTTTTCAATCAATCTTGCTGATAATCAAGCAGATACTATTTTTATTCAACAACTCCCGAAAGAAGCGCATACCTTCAATTTGCCTTCCGAAGTTACCCTAAGTTCGACCTACGAACTAACGTTTTTTTTGTCTGATACGGCACAAAATACCGCCACGCCCATCAGTTATTTGGTGAATGTGATTCGGGATAATATTCCAGAATTTTCGATTGTCGAATCTTTTATCATCAATTCGACACGCACCCTGGATGCGAATGACTTAAATACTGAAAATGCGACACTTGCGCCGGGCGATGTAATCAAAGTGCCTGCCGAAATTACCGATAACAATTTTAAATATATCCGCATTTATTGGGGGCTGGAGGGAAGTGCCATCTTGCAACACGAAATTTTGGGCGAGGATTTGCCACAGCCCTACGAAAGTTACCGATTCGCCGACCCTATCAATAATTTTCGAGTGCCTACTACCGCCCTTTCGGGCAATCGATACGAACTCCGCATCGAAGCCAAAGACCAAACCAATCCTGCGGTTTCGGTAAGATATTTTTTCCGAATTAGATAAAATATAATATATTGATAATCAATTATTTAGCTTAAAATATCCCGTCAAGTTTCGATACTTTGACGGGATATTTTAAGCAACATTCCAGACAAATTACTTTTCAGATTATTCAATCACAAAGCGTTTGGTTTCTGTCCCCGAAGGAGTCGTAATTTGATAGTAATATACGCCTGTTTTGAGGTTTTGCAAATCAGTTTTTAAGCTATGCGTCCCTTCCGATTTGGACTCGTTTAAGATAGTTTTGACGATTTTGCCCTGTGCATTTATCAAGTTAATTTGCACATAACCAGCTTGTTGTACGTCAAATTTTAATGTATTGGTATTTTGCGATGGATTCGGAAAAATCAAGGCTTGTGGTTCAGATTCATCCTGCTCAAAATTGGGAGGAAAATCAGGCATTTTTTCCTTTGGGTCGAGGAGAATAAAACGTGCAGGATGCCACATTTTTTTCAATCCAAATCGTTGGAAATGTCCTTTCCGATGTCCATGTCGTTTAGGGTGTAAATTTTCATTATTTTCTTCCATTTTTTGATGAAATTCTTGTATTTTCTGACGCATTTCATCGGTCATATTTTCCTCAAAAATTGACTTTATATCCGTTTTCCATGTTTCGATTTGTGGTTCAATTTCGGTTTTGAGTGCTTTGATTTCAGTGTCATATTCATCGGCAATTGTCCACGCCTCAAGCATAATTTTGCGTAATTTTTGATGCGTTTCATGTAAATTATCTTTCTGATTTTCAGATATTTCATTGCCATTTTCTTGATTTTTTTTCAAGGTCTGATGTGTCGCACGCATTTGCTCTCGGAGTGGCTTTGCCTCCGCCCGAAGTTCGTCAATTCGTGCCTTGTGTGCCGCACTTAATTGCGCATCTAATTTGAGGCGTTGTGCTTGGACAATCGGAAAAATATTTTCCTTGACGTAGGTATGTACTTTTTGATGAATTTCTTTACGTTTTTTACGCATTTCGGGGTCAGGTTGGGCAATACTCGCCAAAGAAATACCAAAAAATAAAACGAAAACTAACCGAATCGTTTGCATTGTTTTTTAAAATTTAAGAGGTAAAACATTCATTTTATTGTGATTTTCGTTTCTTTGACTTTCGCAAAATTCAAAGGTTTAAACAGCATCTCAAATTTTTTTGTATGAATTTTGTCGCATACAATCCACAACTAAAAACAAAAAATTCGGAACTGAAAAGCCTATTTCGGGTTGTATTTGAGAACACAAATCCAAAAAAACATGGCGCAATTCAAAAATTTTCGTAAAACTTCAGACCAACCCAATCGAACCATGAAAATTGTTATAAATACCAAAGTGCAAGCCGATTATAAGACTGTTTTTGAGGGCTTTAACGAGAATTTATTTACGGCACTTGCACCGCCTTTCCCAAAAATGCACCTGATGGAATTTGGCGGAACAACACTCGGAATGCAAACTTATTTAATCTTAGATTTTGTATTTTTCAAAGAAGAGTGGATTTCGGTAGTTACCGAAGAAGGCACATCAGACCAAGAACTATATTTCGTGGATGAAGGCACAAAATTACCTTTCTTTTTGGCTTACTGGCATCACGAACATCGCATCATAAAAGAGGCAGAAGGCGAAACAATAATCCAAGATTTTATCGTATTCAAAACGCCAAATTTTATCTTAGATTTTTTGATGTATCCAGCCTTATTTTTTCAATTTTTGTGGCGAAAACCTATTTATAAACGTATCTTTAATCAAATCTAATTTTATTCATTCTTAAATATTATAATACATTGATTTTCAATAGATTAATTTCAGTTTTTGGCTTTATTTTTTTCTTGTTTTTGCAACAATTACAGGCACAAAACCCCATACTTTTTGAACAAAACGACCGCTATGGTTATCAGCTCCAAAATGGGAATATTTTATGCCAAGCGCAGTTTTTTATCGCCACCGAATTTAGCGAAAATGGCATAGCGTATGTCGCTGATTCGGAAGGCTGGAGGGTCATTAATTCGGCAGGAAAAATGCTTTTTAAACCTTTCATTTATGACAATGCTCCTGATAAATTTTCAGAGGGATTTGCGCGTTTTGTGGCAGATGAAAAAATAGGATTTTATAATGAAAAAGGCGAAATTAGTTTGGCGGCTCATTGGACTTTTGCTCAGCCTTTCAAAAACGGAAAAGCGAAAGTTTGTATGGATTGCCAGAAAGTTTATCAAGGCGAGCATTTTTATTATCAATGCAAAAATTGGTTTTATATTGATACAAATGGCAAACGCATTGTCCAACACCAAAAAAATTAGGCTTGTTCCACAACATGAAACAAGCCTAAATATAACAAAAAAAAGAAACTTATTTAAGTTTCATCCATGCTGCTAATGATTTTTTGTTCATTTCTACGTAGCCTTCATTGCCTCCTTCTTGGGCTTTTTCGGATGATTTTTTCAGAGTCATTATTGCCCCTTTGTAGTCCTTTTGTGCCGCCTGAATCAAGGCTTGAGTTCGGAGCATCCAATACGCATCAGGTCGGATTTGGGTGGCTTTCTTTGCCCACTCTAAGGCTTTGTCCAAGTTCTTGCCTTTCTCCAAATAATAGCTTGCCGATTGGTAATAACTATTGGCTAAACTCGCTTCAGGATTTTGACTAAATCGTTCGATTTGTTTTTCGATTTCGGCATCCGTATCCGTATCGATTTTGAAGTAAATTGCAGTGTTTTCCCACTTCAAAGAAAATTCGGCAGATGTACGTGTAAGATTCTCAAAACCAATGAATAAGGTTTCAATTTTGTTCGTCAATTTTGTAGGTTTTACCTTGAATCGAAGGGCATCTTCCGCCTCTTTATAATCCGCTCCGCCCGTTCCCCAATAGGACGTATTTTTGTGGAAAATAACCGTCCATTCGTCTTTTGAAGGAATCATATAAAGAGCATATTCGCCCGCTTCGAGGTTGGTTTTTTCGATAGAAATTGGCTTGTCAAATTTGATTTTTGTAGAGGCATTTGCGCCCGTTCGCCACATTTTATCGAAGGGTACTAAATCCCCAAAAATTGCCCGTCCTTTCATTGAAGGTCGAGAATAAGTAACCGAAATATTTGTCAAACCAACCACCTGTTCAACCGTAGAAAGTGGGCTGGGTTGAGGCGTACTAATTTGAGCATTTGTGAAATGAATCACAAAGAATAACGCAATAACTGCTAATAATGATTTTTGTAACATTTTGAGTAATGATTTTAAATAATTAAAAAATGTAAAATTATATAAAGGTTATGAAAACTTTTGGTAAAACATCCATTTTTGAACTTTGTTTGATAAAAAACGCAGAAACCGATAAGCTACTATCCTGCAAATCATTTTCGGAAAAGGCTTTGAAACTCATACAGAAAGCCTAATTTTACGCTTTCAAAACCTCAAATTGACGTGAAAAAGTTAGCTCCCGTAGTTTTATTCGTGTATAATCGCCCTAAGCACACGCTCCGAACGCTTCAGGCTTTGCAAAAAAATCCAGAAGCCTCACAAACGGATTTATTTATCTTTTGTGATGGCGCAAAACCTAATGCTTCAAATATTACACTCGAAAAAATTGATAAAGTACGAAAAATCATACGTACCGAAAAATGGTGTCAAAATGTAATAATTTTTGAAGAACAAACCAACAAAGGCTTGGCACAATCTATCATCGAAGGTGTTACCAAAATCATTACTAAGTATCAGAAAATCATTGTTTTAGAGGATGATATTCAAACATCTCCTGCATTTCTGAAATTCATGAATCAGGCATTAGATTTTTATGAAAAACAGGAAAAAGTTATGCACATTTCGGGCTATATGTTTCCTGTAAAAGTACAATTACCTGATACCTTTTTTTTTAATACAGCATCTTGTTGGGGATGGGCAACTTGGCAACGGGCTTGGCAATATTTTAATTCGGATGCACAATTTTTGCTCAACGAAATTGAAGCTCAAAACCTGTCATATCAATTTGCGGTTGAGGGAACTTCTGACCATCTTAACCAACTGAAAGCCAACGTCAATGGCACATTAAAAACATGGGCGGTCAAGTGGTATGCCTCGATTTTTTTGGAGCAGGGACTTTGCTTGCATCCCAATATTTCGTTTACTCAAAATATCGGACAGGATAGCACGGGTGTACATAGTGGAAGTACAAATTATTATCAAATCCCTATGTTGGCAACCGAAGTGAATCTTGAAAAAATACCATTAGAAGAATCTCAAACTGCTCGAAATGCGGTGCGAAAATTTTGGGAAAATCAGCCTAAAGCCACTTTATCCTACCGAATTAAGTCTAAAATCAAAAAAATCATACGTTTTTTTGAATAAAAAGATAAAATAGTACTTATGATATACAAACTTAAATTATTCCTAAAATTAATACTCAAAAATCCATATCGGGCATTTTTGGTTTATAAGCCTCGTTATCAGGCATTTACTTTCGTATTATTCGGAAAAAAAATTCGTGTGCCTGATGCCGCTTCCTTTCTTTTTATGTATCAAGAAATTTTTGAAAGGCAAATTTATAATTTTCAAACTACTACAAATCAGCCTGTTATCATTGATGGTGGGGCGAATATTGGCTTGAGTATTCTATTTTGTAAGCAATTATATCCTCATGCCAAAATCATTGGTTTTGAGCCTGACAATCGAATTTTTGAAATTTTAGAACATAATATGCAACAATTTGATTTTCAGGATATTATATTACATCAAAAGGCACTTTGGAAAACAGAAACTCGCCTCAAATTTCAATCTGAAGGTGCAGACGCAGGGCGAATTGATACCGAAAAACAGGATAATTATATTCAAGTGGAAGCAGTCAGTTTACGAAATTATCTGAATCAACCGATTGATTTCTTGAAATTGGACATCGAAGGCGCAGAAACAGAAGTGCTGGAATCTTGTCAAGATTTATTAAAAAATGTCAAAAATATCTTTGTAGAATACCATTCTTTTTATCCACAAACACAAACGCTTCAACGAATTTTGGAAATTTTAGTGCAAAATGGCTTCCGATATTACCTCGAAAATAATGGCGTGCAAAGTCAGAACCCATTTCAAACCATCCGTACTGAGGCAGGAATGGACTTACAATTAAATATTTTTGGTTATCGAATTGATTGATTATGAAGGTTTTACATATCTCTACATCGGACAGAGGCGGTGCAGCAAATGCTGCAATTCGACTGCATCAAGCACTCTTGAAAGAAGGCATTGATTCCAAATTTTTAGTATTAAAAAAGTTTAAAAATTACTCTGAAACTTACAAATTTAGGGAAGCATTTTTATTGAATCGTTCCAAAAATTTCTGGAATCGGTTATTAAAAGAAACTAAATTCAAAATTGAGCAAAATTCCCTCAAAGGACAGCCCAAAGGTTTTGAAATATTTAGTTATCCTGATTCATGGTTTGATATTCGACACTCCAAATTATTTCAGCAGGCAGATATTATTAATTTGCATTGGGTGGCGGGATTTTTGGATTATCAGACTTTTTTTCGGGGGCATTCCAAAAAAATCATTTGGACATTACATGACATGAATCCTTTTACGGGAGGATGTCATTACTCTTCTGATTGTCAAGGTTTTATGGCGAATTGTTCGGCTTGCCCGCAATTAAGCGGTACAAATTATCCGTTTTTAGCCCGAAAGTTTTTTGAGGTCAAAAAATCAGCTTTGGAATCCGCAAATTTATCGATTGTTGCACCCTCGGTTTGGCTTTCGGATTTAGCAAAAAATTCGGCATTGTTTGGTCAGTTTCCAAATTTTTGTATTCCATATAGTCTTGATTTTGAGATATTTAAACGAACCGAAAAACGTGAAGCTCGCCAAATTCTGAATTTGCCAGCATCAAAAAAAATTTTGTTTTTTACGGCACAAGATACGGCAAATATTCGGAAGGGATTTCAATTTTTGTATCAGGCATTGCCCGCCTTAAAGGATGAAAACTTGGTCGTTTTTACCGCAGGCAAAAAGGCTGGATTTTCGGTGCAAAATACAGAGATTATTGAGGCTGGCACCATCGAATCGGCTGAAAAAATGGCATTAGCATACTCGGCTTCGGACGTATTCGTGATTCCTTCGCTCGAGGATAATTTGCCCAATACCGTTTTGGAATCTTTAGCTTGTGGCACCCCTGTCGTAGGTTTTAGGATTGGAGGCATCCCTGATATGGTCAAAAATGGTCAAAATGGAATGCTGGCAGATGAAATTTCGAGTTCTGATTTGGCGAAAACCTTACATTATGTTTTAAATCACTTGGAACGCTTTGATACGACAAAAATTATGGAAAATTGCCAAAAAACATACGCTCCTTCCGTACAGGCACAAGGTTACTTGGCATTGTACGAAGAAATACTACAAAAATAATCGGCTTAGGCGTTGTTTGAAAGTTGTCCGATATTGATTTTCGGGCAATAATTCTCGGAATTTTTGTACTTCATCTAACTGAATATCAGTTACTTGATAGCCTCTTTCGACCAACGCAAACCGACACCATTTGAGGAGTTCCTCTTCCGAAAAAGCCTCTGTTTTCAGAAAAACCGTGAGATTGTGGCGCAAGTAACTTTTGCGTTGATATTCAATCGTATTTTCACGGACAAAAAATGGTTTTTCATTTAAATCTTTTTGATAAATCTGCTGATAATCAGAGCCTTTGAATGGATTATTGGGCAATTTAAAAAAGTAATCCATGGCATAAATTTTTATCTGGGCGATGCTTCCTAATTGCTGTTTTCTGCGTCCTTTTTGTCGAACCGAACGCAAATACAGCGTTCGAGAACGGCTGTTCGCTGTTTCACTTTCGGGGTCATAGTATATCCAGTTCATAGTTTTTACTGTTAAATGGAGTGATTATAGGGATATGTTTTTAAATATCAAAAATTGAGCAAATTTTATAAAAATAGCAGTATTAGTTTTTAATAAATTGATTATCAGTAAGATAAAAATAAAAAACAAAAATTAGAAAAATAAATAATTAATCTATTTTCAGAATATTGTGTTTGTGTTCACGACCAAAATCGTGTTTTTTTTGAGTTTCCAACCAACCCAAATACAGGAATTTTAGTCGTGTTTTTGGGTGGTCTAACCTTCAATTTTAACAAAGCGTAATTCAGAATAATCGTGCAAAGTTTTGTAATTTTGGAAACGTTTTGTATTGCATCTAAAAAACTGATTATCAAAAAAATATGATAAATTTAACTACGCCTTTTATGAAAAATCCATACGTTAATTTTGGGCATTTGTTTATTTTTATTGCGTGTTTTTTGGCTCATTTTGTATCGCTTCAGGGTTCTCCTATTCCTTCGGAAACTTACGGTGACGGCTTCCGATTCACGGAGAATAAAAATCAATGGGCATCTGATGTGCTTTTTCGGGCAAATATACCACATGGTTTTCTTTTTTTGCAAAAATCTGGATTTCAGTACACATTTTATGATGCCGAAGGCTTACGTAAATTTCATCATCCTGAAGGGAAATCAGTCAAGACATTTGGCACACAAAACCGTTATGTTCGTGCCGAAAATCTGCCAGCAATTCAGGATAATGAAATCCGAGCGCATGGCGTAAAAGTTTCATTTTTAGGATATAATGAAAATTATTCCGTGCAAACAAAAGGCATGGGCGCAGAACGTAAAAATTATTTTATTGGTAAGGATGTGGCTTATCATGCGCGCGATGTACGGTCTTTTGGGAAGGTAATTTATTCAGAAATTTATACACATATTGACTTTCAGTTTTTCACGCAAGAAAATCACTTAAAATATGAATTTTTGGTTCGTCCAAATGGGAATCCTCACCAAATTCAATTAAAATATGACCATGCTTCCAAATTATATTTACGAGATGGACATTTGATTGTACAAACTTCGCTCAATGAATTTTCGGAACAAAAACCGTATTGCTATCAAATTATCAACGGCAAAAAAATTGAAGTTTCTTCTCGTTTTGTGCTGAAAGACAAGGTGTTAAGTTATGAATTTACGGAAGGCTATGACAAAAATTATGAATTAGTCATCGACCCTACGGTCGTTTTTTCGACCTATTCGGGGTCGGTTTCAGATAACTGGGGCTTTACGGCAACTTACGATGAGGCAGGCAATATGTACACGGGGGGCATCGCTTTTGGGGCGGATTTTCCGACCACCACAGGCGCATTTACGGTCGAATTTATTGCAGAAGTAGATATTTCGATACATAAATATAATGAAAATGGGACGCAACTTTTGTACGGTACATATTTGGGGGGCGAGCTTCGAGAAACGCCTCATAGTTTGGTTGTGGATAAGGATAACCGCCTGATTATCATGGGGGCTACGGGTTCTTCGGATATGCCCGTAACTTCGGGCGCATTTCAACAACAATTTGCGGGAGGCGAACCTTTGGCGACTGGTTTTAGTATTGATTTTCCGAACGGAGCAGATATTTATACGGCGGTTTTGAGTGCTTCAGGCAACAAGTTAGAGGCGTGTACTTATTTGGGAGGCAGTAGTACGGATGGCATTATGACGATTTCCGAAAGTCCGTTAGTTTTTAATTATGGCGATGAAACTCGTGGCGATGTCGGGACGGATTCGGAAGGCAATATTTATTTGGTATCTTACTCACGCTCAAGCAATTTCCCGACAGTAAATGCGATGCAAAGTCAGTTTGGTGGCAGTCAGGATGCGGTAATTGTCAAGATGAGTCCCGACCTAAAAACGATGCACTGGGGGACATATTATGGGGGTTCGGGGTTTGACGGAGCATTTTCGATGAGTTTGACCGATGGAAATGATATTTACGTGGCTGGCTCGACCAGAAGCACGAATTTGCGAACGCACAGCACGGCTTTACATTCTAATTTTCAGGGCATTTCGGATGGTTTTTTAGTGCGATTGAATACGGAAAATGGTGCATTTATGAACGCCACGTATTTAGGCACAACCAATTTTGATATGGGATATTTGACCGATACCGATGCGGACGGCAATGCCTATTTATTTGGCTTGACGGTGGGAGATTATCCGATTCGTAATTCTAATTTATCGAGTGTGGGGCGAGGTCAATTTATCCATAAATTAGACCTTACCTTGAGCCGAACGGTTTTTTCGACTCGTTTTGGGAGTGGCGACCCGCTTCATTTTTTGATTCCGAATTTATCGCCTACGGCATTTCGAGTAACGGATTGTGGCGATATTTATTTGGCAGGCTGGGGCGGAGCTACCAATACCAACTTTGCGGCGCGCGCCATGGGGCTGGAGGTGGTCAGCACAATGAATATGCCCACCACACAGGATGCGATTCGTAGAAATTCGGACGGCAGTGATTTTTATCTTATGATTTTGGACAGAAATGCGAATAAAATTTTGTATGCCTCGTATTTTGGAG
Organism: uncultured Cytophagales bacterium; assembly: GCA_964577275.1. Classification (GTDB taxonomy): domain Bacteria; phylum Bacteroidota; class Bacteroidia; order Cytophagales; family Thermoflexibacteraceae; genus UBA2561. The sequence goes on from CAZNYR010000001.1 coordinate 85,536, forward strand.
GCGTAAATCTTGAAGGAGGCGACCATGACCACGTGGATGGCGGTACGAGCCGATTCTCGAAAGACGGCACGATTTATCATGCGGTTTGTGCTTGCCGAACAAATCCACTGCCTACCACATCGGGCACTTGGTCAAGCACCAATCCTGCCGCCACAAATATAGACATCGGGGAAGGCTCTGGCGGCTGCAATATGTATTCTATCAAACTGAATATCAATGATTTGAGGGCTAAATTTAGACCACTCAATGCCAATGGTATCCTCACGAATGAAGGATGTAATCCCTTGAAAATTTATCTGGATAATCAAAGCGAAAATGCCAACCGCTACGAATGGAAAATCGAAAATATAGGAACATTTACAACCTTTGAACCCGTGATAACTTTCTCAGAAACAGGAACTTATGCCGTTCAATTAACGGCTTTTAATGATGCGCTGTGCATCCAACAGACCATCAATGATACGATTCGGGTGTTGGGGTCGCCTTATTCGATTTCGCCCGATACGCTCGTTTGTAAGGGGCAGGCAATGGAAATTAAAGCCACAGGAGGCAATGAATATTTGTGGCGAGTGATGACGGGAGATGGCTTGAATCCAAGCGAAATTCGGAAGGCAAATCCTATCGTAACTCCCTCAATAACATCTACTTATGGCGTTACGATTACTACTTCGGAAGGCTGTCGATACGATACGATGACGACCGTCAAAGTGATAGAAACCATGACCCTGAAATTTCAGACCACCGTAGAAAATCGGTGCGAAAATATCCCGACCATTTCATTTACAAATCTAAGCACGGGCGCAGATGAATATTTTTGGGATTTTGGGAATGGAACTACTTTTATTGGCAAAAATCCACCCGCCATCACTTACGAAAAAACGGGCGAATACGTCATTATTTTACAAGGCAAAAACCAAGCCTGCGAGGTATCGGATTCGGTCAAAATTAGAGTTGTTTCCGATAAAATTACTGCCGATTTTGAGGTCGAATTAATCCAACTTTGTGAGATTTTCCCAACCGTAAAAATTACCAATACTTCGGCGGATGGTGCCTGGTTTTTTTGGGATTTTGGCAATGGCAAAACCTACGAAGGCGAAAACCCACCCGACTTCAAATATGAGCAAGAGGGCAATTTTGTCATTACTTTGACGGTCAAAAATAATGAATGTGAAGATACTGAAAATCAGCAAGTTGAAATTTATTCGGAGTTCATTTCTGATTTTGTAGCCAATATTACCAAGTCCGAAGACCAGTTGATTTGTCAGACCGAAACCGTGCAGTTGGAGGCTTCGGGAGGCGTGCGTTATGCGTGGTCGCCAGCCGAAACACTCAACGATGCGCGCATTCCAAATCCGATTGCCAGCCCTTCTCAAACGACCGATTATACGGTTACGATTTACAGCCCTCGGGGATGTGGCATTGATACCACGATTCGGGTGGAAGTTGCACCCAAAATTGACCTCAAATTTGAGGTGCAAAATTCGATGGAATGTGGCAAACGAGCCAGCTTTAATTTTGAAAATTATACGACAAATTTCGAAACGTTTACATGGACTATGGGCGATGGACAAGTATTTGAAAATCAGAATCCTCCAGCCAATTTTCAGTACGAAAAATCAGGCACTTATACGCTGGTTTTAGAGGCATCAAACCGAGCTTGTTCCCAGCGTCAAGAAATTCAGGTGGTTGCCAATAATATTATGCCACCCAACGTCATTACGCCCAATGGCGATGGCAAAAATGATGTTTTTGATATTGGGGTTCGGGTCGGTGGCTGGAAACTCGAAATTTATGACCGATGGGGCAAAAAGGTCTATCAATCAGAAAGTTATGAGAATGATTGGGGCAATAATATCACCAATACGATATATTTTTATCGCCTCACTTCGCCCCAAGGCGATAGCTGTACGGGCTGGGTACAGGTAATCAAATAGGACAAAAACGAAAAATTGGACGGAGTGCGGCACGGAAATTGCGCCGTACTCTCTCTGCAAAATGTACGAAAATTTATTGATAAAGCCAGACGCGCATCACCGACAAAAGTCGCTCAGTATCAACGGGTTTGGTCAGATAATCGCTTGCCCCCGCCCGAATACATTTTTCACGGTCTTCTTTCATAGCTTTGGCAGTCAAGGCAATCATGGGCAAATCCTTGAATTTCTCCATTTCACGAATTTTCTCCATCGCTTCGTAGCCGTTCATAATTGGCATCATAATATCCATTAACACCAAATCAATGGTAGGATTTCGCTCCAAAATCATGAGGGCTTTTTGTCCATTTTCGGCTTTGAGAATTTCCATTTCTTTCTCCTTCAAAACTTTGGAAAGTGCAAAAACATTACGCATATCATCATCGACCAAAAGCAATTTTTTGCCCTTAAAAATCTCATCTTTATTGTATAATTTTTTGATAATTTTACGCTGTTCTTGAGGCATATTTTCGACCACCCGATGCAAAAATAAAGCTGTTTCATCGAGCAAACGGTCTTCGGATTTTACGCCTTTGATAATAATCGAATCGGCATATTCTCGCAGTTTATTTTCCTCTTGACGTGAAATTTCTTTGCCCGTATAAACGATAATTGGCGGGATGTGTGCGGTCTGGGAACGCTCTAATTTTTCGAGCAAATCAAAGCCCGTCATATCAGGTAATCCCAAATCTAAGACAGCACAATCGAATTGTTTTTGGGTCATTTTTTCGTAGGCTTCTGCGCCCGTAGAGGCTTCCGTAATTTTGACTTCTTGGTCATCACTTCCTATCAATTTGATGATACTATTTCGCAAATTTTTATCATCTTCAATAAGAAGTAAGTCCTTGATTTTCTTATCAATAACATTCTGAATGGTGGCAAAAGCCGTATCCAAATCTGCCTTCTGAACAGGCTTATTCAGGAAACCGATAGCTCCTTTCTGGAGGGCATCTTGTCGGGATTCTTCGGCGGACATCATATGAATCGGTATATGCCGATTTTTCGGATTTTCCTTCAGTTGTTCCAAGACCGTCCAGCCACTAATACCGGGCAGTCGGATGTCCAAAATAATAGCGGCAGGTGCATAGCTATCCGCCAAAGCTAAACCCTCTTCTCCGCTGGCAGTGCCAATACATTTGAAGCCTTTATTTCGGCATTGTTGCATCAAGATTTTAGCAAAGTTGAGGTCATCTTCAATAATCAAAATGACCAAATCGTTTGCCACAATGTTGGTGCGGTCATCATCCAATAATGCGGGGAAACTTGGTGCCAAATGTGGGAGAGCTTGGCGTTCTTTAATGAAGATGGTGTCTTGTTTTTGTGCAAATTCAGGTTCGCCCGGTAACGGTTCTTTATGCAGATTGACTTGATGACTTTTTTCTAAAGGCAGAAAAACCGTAAAAGTCGAACCCTCGCCCACTTTGCTGGTCAGTTGGATTTCGCCTCCGAGTAGTTGCGCCAATTCTTTAGAAATCGAAAGCCCTAATCCCGTGCCGCCAAACTGCCGCGAGGTGCTGCCATCCGCTTGTTGGAATGCCTCAAAAATAAACTGTCTTTTCTCTTCGGGAATGCCGATGCCCGTATCCATAACTGATACGCCAAAGGCTTGATTATGAGATAGTTTACTGCGTGATAAATCCACACTAAGGGCAGGACGAAAAAAACGAACTACCACGCTGCCATTGCTCGTAAATTTGATGGCATTAGACACCAAATTTTTAATAATCTGCCCAAATCTTTGGCGATCTGTTTTCAGGAATTGAGGCATCTCCGCCGTGATTTCAAAGCGTAATTCGATGCCTTTTTCTTGGGTTATGTGTCTGAATGTGCGGTCGATATTTTGGGTAATATCCGTCAGGTGGAATCGCTCAAAATTAAGTTGTAATTTCCCCGCCTCAATCTTAGATAAATCTAAAATATCATTGATTAAATTTAATAAATCAGTTCCGCTTTTATAAATAATTTCGGCGGATTTGGTCTGGTCTTCGGTCAAATTTTGTTCGGAATTTTCTGCCAAACTCTGCGCCAAAATCAGCAAACTATTCAGAGGCGTGCGTAATTCATGGGACATATTCGCCAGAAATTCCGATTTGTATTTGCCCGTAATTTCCAGTTCTCTTGCCTTGATTTCCAAGTCTTTACTGATTTTTTCGAGGTCTGTATTTTTTCGACTGATTTCGACTTTTTGTTGTTGCAAGTATTGTGTTTTCTCTTCCAATTCTTCGTTGGCTGCCTGCAATTCTTCTTGTTGAGTGCGGAGTTTACTTTCCGATTTTTTGAGCGCATCTGTCTGATTTTCAAGGACTTTATTTGCCGATTTGAGTTCGTTTTGTTGCTGGCGCAGTTCGTTGCTTTGGCGTTTGGATTCTTGCAACAAAAATTTAATTTTATGGTTGGATTGCACCGAATTAAAAGCCACCGCAATCGGCTCGGCAACGGTCTGCAAAAATTCTTGTTCACGCTCGGTAAATTTTCGGTGCGTGGCAAATTCCATTACCCCAATCAAATCATGCTCATAGGTAAATGGCACCACCACCACATGGCGTGCGGTCGTATCGCCCAATGCCGAATCAATCGACATATAATCCTGTGGCAAATCGGTCAATAAAATCATTTCTTTCTCCAGCATGGCTTGCCCCACGATGCCCTCGCCCAGTTTAATCGTATTTTGGGGACTTTTTCGGTGCGAATACGCATAGCTGGCAATCAGTTGTACCATCGAGCGAGTTTCATCGCTAAGATAAAAAACACCCACCTGCACTTGCATATATTTAGCCAAAAAAATGACTACTTTTTTGGCTAATGCCTGTACGTCATGGTCGCCCCGAATGGTGTCATTGAGTTGATTCAAACCATTTTTTATCCAATTTTCCTGTTCGTTTTGGATGCGGACTTCCTTGAGCGAGCGAGTCATTTGATTAAAAGCCATACCCAAATTTCCGAGTTCGTCTTTGCTTCGGATTTTGATGCGAACATCGACATCTCCCTCCGCCACCGATTTGGCAGCGCGCACTAATTCTTTGAGCGGAAGCGTAACCGAACGCACCAAAAACCATGTGATGGTCAGGGATAAAATCAGCGTAGCGACAAACACCCAAATCGTAATTTGTACCGTTACGTCATACGTATTTTTGGCGTTTTGCGTAGCAATCAGCGAGTTCGATTTATTAATTCTGACAATCTGCTGGAGGTCGGTGGTTAAATCCTGAAAAAGCCGTAATTGCTCTTGGTTCAGGAGTCTGACGGCGTATTCTTTTTCGCCCTGAATCGAAAAGTCCATAAATTTTTCGTGCAATTCAAGGTATTTTTCCCATTTTCGAGCAAAGGAGGAGTAAAAATTATTCTCTTCGGAGATTTCGATTTTTTTCTCGTATTCGCGGCGGTCTCGGTTGATGGTATCCCGTGATTTGCTCAAAATTTCTTCGTATTCGTACATCAGAATTTTGTCCGATGTGGTGGCGTGTCCCGTTTCGGCAATCCGAAATTTAGAAATATTCGTTTCGATTTCGCCAATCAAAATGACATTGGGCAAGCCCACATTCGTAACCTTATCGACATCACTTTTGAGGTTCGATAATTTGACTAACGAAAAAATATTAATGCCCGCCATGATGGTCAGGATAATACCAAATCCGCCCCATTGTTTGACTTTCAGGGGAACGCCTCGCTGTTGTTTCATCACAAAATATGTTTTGATGTTCTAAACCACTTGCCTAAAATTTGATGCCAAACCCGAATTTTACCCGAATTTAGGTTAATATTCAACCTTTGAAATTTCTTTATGTAATAATTCAAAGGACTCCAGAAAGTCTAATTCGCCCGCATACAAAAACTGCTCTCCCGCCACATTCGTAATCATAAATCCGCACATAACCACATAACTTTTGGGCGGTGGTAACAAATTTGTCGTTGCCCGATGCAGTTGCCCAAGTAATTGATGGAGGCTGTCTTGTTGGGATTTGGTCTTATTTATTGAATCCTGTAAGTGGATAATTTGTTTTTTGAGTAGCGTATCCGTTTGGGATAATTTTTTGATAATTCGCTCTAAATCAAGAAGTTGTATTTGATTAGATTCGAGGGCGGTCGCCAAAATTTGGGAGTCCTGTACCGCCAAGGCTTCGGCACGTTGCAGGGAATCCAGCACCTCGACCGTATCGAATTTGGTTACCCAAAATTTATCTAATTTTTCGCCTTCCTTGAGGCTGTTTCGGATTTCGGCTTCGGCAAGCTCCTCAAAATTATTTTTGGGTTCAAAAATATCGGGAGCTTGTAAATACTGTGCCATCAAAAATTCCGCCATTTCCGAGTCGGTTTTGTCCGATAAAGGCGCAGAATCACAACCCATCACCATACAAAAAAAAAGATACAAAAATTGATATTTCATTTTGACGCTTGATTTAGACACCATCCAACCTTAGAACTCATCGTGCTAATTAAGTCATTTTTTAGAAAAAAACAGGGTTCAAAAGCCTAAAAACCTGTATTTTTTTCGTTCTATTGCGGAATGATTCTCTACTTTTGGAGGTTCATCTGACAGGACAAAACCCGTACCGAGCCGTAACCAAATTAGCCATGAAATTGCCAAAACCAATACGTTTATTTTTTTGCCTATTTTCCTGTTTATCAATTAGTTATGCACAACAAAATTTGGAAAGTTTTGATGTCATTGGGCTGGAAGAGGGACTTTCGCACGGGACGGTACGTTGTTTTTTGCAAGACAAATTGGGCTTTATTTGGATTGGAACAAATCATGGACTTAATCGATATAACGGCTACGAATTTAAGGTTTATACCGAAAATCAGGACGACCAAACGGGACTCAAAGGCAATACGATTCATGCGCTTTTTGAATCCAAAGATGGCATTCTTTGGGTCGGAACAAACAGAGGATTAAGCACTTACGATGTCAGTCAAGGAAAATTTAAATTCCTGAATCAAAGCACAAAAGATACACTTTTGGGCGCAAAGCCTGTCCGCACAATTTTGGAAGATAAACGCAATAATATTTGGGTCGGGACGGATGACCGACTTTGCAAGATTGACCGCAAAAACGATAACATCGAAATCTTCAGACCTTCTGGCAAGTCGCTGGGAATCACGGCTTTGCATCAGGATTCGCAAGGCGCATTATGGATTGGCACCAAACAAGGACTCGCCCGATTTGACGAAATTCAGGGACAAAAACAATTCTCCATTGTCATTCCAAATATCATCGTCCGACACATTACCGAAGACAAAAACGGACAAATCTGGGCGGGCAGCAATTCGGGCTTGCATCTGCTCAATATTTCCACCAACAAACATTCGGTCTTTCCGATAAATACCGCCGTAAATGCTATTTTTATTGACCGCCGAGAAACCGTATGGATTGGCACACAAACAGGGCTTTACAAATTCAATCCCTTAGAGGGCGGATTGCGCTATTATAGCAAACGAACCAGCATCCTCAACTCGTTAAGTAACGACCACATTAATTCCATTTATGAAGATAATATTGGCTCATTATGGATTGGCTCAAATGCTGGAATCAACCGCCTAAGCACGCTAAACAAGACTTTTACGCATTATCGGTATATACCGATGAGCGGAAATAGCCTAAGCGATGACCGTGTAACCTCCTTTTTGGAGGATGCTCAAGGAACGCTCTGGGTCGGGACGCACGGAGGCGGACTCAACAAACTGGATTCTATCACGGGCGAATTTTTGCATTATCGTCATCAACCGAATCGTAACTCCTTGAGTAACAATTTAGTACGGGCAGTTGTCGAGGATGCGGATGGTTCATTATGGATTGGGACAGAAAATGGATTAAATCAGTTTTTGCCTGAAAATCAAACCTTTAGAACACTTTTTCATTTGCCTCATGATTCCTTGAGTTTGCCCGATAATTTTATTCTGGCTTTGTGTCATGATTCAGACTCAAACCTATGGGTCGGCACAAACGGAAATGGACTGGGATTATTGAAACATTCCGAAAAAAATTCGGGAACATTCCAAACATTTACCTCCCAAAACTCAAATTTATCACACGGCATTATCAGTGTCATTTATGAGGATAAACACAAAAATATTTGGGTCGGTACGCAAGGTGGCGGATTAAATTATTTTGATAAAATAACAAAACAGTTTAGTAGTTTCAGGAATCAGCCTAACGCCGAAACCTCAATCAGTAGCGATTTTATTTGGTCAATTTGGGAAGATAACACAGGTTATTTATGGGTTGGCACTTCCGAAGGACTGAATAAAATGAATCTGAAGACAAAGACTTTTTCGACATTTACGGTCAAAAAGGGCTTGCCTAATCATGTGGTTTATGGCATCTTAGAACATCATAACTTCCTGTGGCTCAGCACAAATCGGGGGATTAGTCGGTTTCATCTTCAGACCGAAGAGTTCCGTAATTTTGATGCTACGGATGGGCTTCAGGGCAACGAATTTAATGGCGGGGCATATTATAAAAATCGGGCAAATGAACTGTTTTTTGGCGGCAATCATGGTTTTAATCGTTTTCATCCCGATAAAATTCGGGATAATCCTTTTCCGCCCGTAACGGTGATTACTTCACTCAAAATTTTTAACGAGGAATTTGTTTCGGACTCACAAATCGTGGTCAAAAAAATGCTGGAATTGCCGTATGACCGTAATTTTTTACAGTTTGAGTTTTCGGCATTAAATTATATTTTTCCAGAAAAAAATCAATACGAATACAAACTCGAAAACTTTGATAATCAATGGATTATGAGCGGTACAAAACGTTACGCTACGTACACGAATCTGCCTGCGGGCGATTATATTTTTCGGGTCAGAGCCTCGAACAATGATGGCGTTTGGAATGAAAAGGATACACAAATTCGCATTCGGATTGTGCCTCCATTTTGGCAACGATTTTGGTTTATTTTCTTGAGCGTATCACTGATTGGTATTTTGATGTATCAACTTTATCCCAAATTCAGAGAATACCAATCGGATGGTATTTCGGGTGTTCCCGTGTTCGTTTTGGCAATGGCTTTTAAGTTTTTTTCAAAAACTAATCGGCTGGGCATTATAGTATTTAATAAAGAAAGTTTTAAAATTATAGCAATAGACGAGAAAGCAAAATTGCTATTAAATTTATCCGAAAATCAAGAGCATATTTTTGAATTTTATGACAAAGAATTAGCAGGAAATCCGAAAGTTTCAGCTCCAGCCTATCACCTCAAAACCGATAAGATGCACATCATTGGGCATACTTCGGGGCAGACCGTATTCTTGATTTTGGCAGAAAAACGAACATCTGTCTGATGATGAATGCGTGGCTATTTTTTTGTAAATTAGTTCTTCAAATTCCAAAAAATTCATGAACGAAAGCCAAAATTCGCGCAGAAAATTTATACAAACAGCCACCATCATGGCGGCTGGCGCATTACTTACGAATTGTCAGGAAGATACAAAAATCACGGAAAAAGATATTCGGATTAATTTTAATAAAAAATTCGAGTGGCGCGCTTCCACCACTTGGCCTCCGCATTTTCCTGTTTTGGGCGAAGGAATTGATTTATTTGCCCAACAAGTCCATAAAATGTCGGGCGGGCGGCTCAATATTAAGGTCTATGGAGCGGGCGAAGTCGTGCCTGCCCTCGAATTATTTGATGCCGTAAGTCAAGGCGCAATGCAAATCGGACATGGCGCATCCTATTATTGGGTCGGCAAAATTCCTGCGGCGGCATTTTTTTGTGCTTTTCCTTTTGGCATGAACGCCCAACAAATCAATGCGTGGCTACTGGGCGATAACGGCATGAAACTTTGGGAAGAATTGTATGCCCCTTTTGATTTGATTCCCTTCGTCTGTGGAAATACGGGCGTGCAAATGGGCGGTTGGTTTCGGAAAGAATTACACACCATCAATGACCTTAAAGGACTGAAAATGAGGATGCCCGGCATTGGCGGAAAAGTATTGAGCAAGGTCGGAGCTTCTGCTCAAACGATTCCCGGTGGCGAAATTTATACCAGCTTGGAGCGAGGCGTAATTGATGCCACCGAATGGATTGGACCTTATCACGATTATAAAATGGGGTTTCATAAAGTTGCCAAATATTATTATTATCCCGGCTGGCACGAAACAGGTCCCACACTCGAAATGATTATTAACAAACAGGCATTTGAGGCTTTACCTCCTGATTTACAGGAAATTGTACGTACCGCTACGCACAGGGCAAATATTTGGATGCTTTCCGAATTTGAAGCTAAAAATAATTTTTATCTTGATAAATTACTCCGTGAGGAAAATGTACAATTACGGCAGTTTCCACATGAAATTTTGCAGACACTCAAAAAAGCAGGACGGGAAGTGATTGAAGAAATGACCGCCAACGACCCAAGTGCCAAAAAAGTCTATTCCCAAGTGCAGGCGTTCAAGGCGAAAATGAAGGCTTGGAACAAAGTTTCCGAACGAGCCATCATCGACTATTTGTAATTGATAAATAGTATTTAGTATTAAAACGGTGTAATTATTTGAAAATCAATAAATTATACTAAAATCAAAATACAAACTAAATTTGAATCATTACTTATGAAAAAAAAAGTCATGAATGATCCTGTTTATGGATTAATTACAATTCATAACGAATTAATTTTAAAAATTATTGACCATCGTTTTTTTCAACGCTTGCGCCGAATTAAACAACTGAGCCTCACCGAGTTAGTGTATCCGGGCGCAAATCACACGCGCTTTCATCATGCCATTGGTGCTATGCACCTGATGCGGCAGGCTTTGGATACCTTACGGCACAAAGGGCATTCCATTTCAGATGAAGAATACGAGGCGGCACTCTTAGCCATTTTGTTGCATGATGTCGGACACGCTCCTTTTTCGCATTCTTTGGAATATACCTTACTTCATGTTTCTCATGAAGAAATATCCCTACGAATTATGCAATTTCTGAATCAAGAACTTGATGGAAAATTGAATTTGGCAGTTCGGATTTTTGAAAATTCATACGAACGGACATTCTTTCATCAACTCGTTTCGGGACAACTTGATACGGACAGACTTGATTATTTGCAACGGGATAGCTTTTTTACGGGGGTGATTGAGGGACGTGTCGGGGCGGATAGAATTTTAAAACTGCTTGATATTCAGGATGGTAAATTAGTCGTGGAACAAAAAGGAATTTATGGTATCGAGCATTTTTTGACAGTACGCCGAATTATGTACTGGCAAGTATATTTACACAAAACCACCGTCGGTGCTGAGCAATTATTGATTCGGATTTTGGAACGAGCCAAATTTTTGACCACAAAAAATGATGTGCTTTTTGCAACGCCAGCGTTAGAATTTTTCTTAAAAAATACGATTTCTCGTGAGAATTTTATAGAAAATCATTTGATTCTGGAGCAATTTACGCAATTGGATGATGTCGATATTTGGGCGAGTATCAAGGCATGGACAACGCACCCCGATTGGATTCTGGCAGAGCTGTGCCAACGACTTTTGCAACGGCGTTTTTTTCGGGTTGAATTATCCAACGAACCCTTTGATTATCAGCGTTGTAAGCAACTCAAGAAGCAGATTCGGTCGGCGTACCACTTAGAAAAGAAAGAAATCCATTATTTTTTTGCCAGCGGAAGCATCACCAATTCGGCGTATCTTTCGGGCAATCGAAAAATTGGAATTTTACAAAAAAATAATATCGTATCGGATGTGGCACAACTTTCTGATTTACAGAATATTAAAGCACTAACCAAAAAGGTCAAAAAATATTATTTATGTTATCCCAAAGAATTTCATTAGCCCAAAAATACAAACTCATCCTGATGTAATGTCTAACCAAAAATGCGTTTAATTTTGTTAAAAATTCCTTTTTCTTCGGGTTTTTCAGGTTCAGGAACGTAACTGGGGTCGTCCTCAATTTCGTCAATGTGGTGTCGAATGGCTTTAATTTTTTCGTCCAATTCTTCGATTTCGCTTTCATATTTGATACGTTTGCCCGCATCGGTAGTCGAAACTTTTTTGTTTCGGATGATATTAATTCGCTTAGTTAATTTTCTAAGTTCTTTTTTGAGTGCAGCAACTTCGGACATGATGTTCAAGGTTTTAGGTTTGATACGAAAATAATTGATTTTTATAGCTAAAGCAATTTTGTAGCTGGAAAAGTTCCGAAAACAAGGGAACATCCCGAAGACGAACTCTTGTTGAGCTTTGCGTTCTCACTCACGAAAAAATTGCCAAAATCCTTATAAATTCCATAATTATTGTATATTTGGGATTAGTGTGTTGATTCATCAGCATTCCTTAAACCTAATTTTGCTAACTCATTGACTATTAATTAAATAAAAATGACATGAAATATTCTGTTGAGAAACACGAAAAATACGTTTTGCTTTCTTTGGGCGAAGAAAAATTGGACTCTTCGGTCGCTCCAAAACTCAAAAGCGAATTTGTAACATTCACGCAATCAGGCACTAAGAATTTAATTTTGGACATGACTCAAGTCAAATATGTCGATTCTTCGGGCTTGAGTTCGATTTTGGTGGCTAACCGATTAGTTACCGAATTACAAGGTACATTAGTTCTCACTTGCCTAAGCGACCACGTCATGAAATTGATTACGATTTCTAAATTAGATAACGTGCTAAATATTTTACCGAGTGTCGAAGAGGGCGTAGATAGAGTTTTTATGGAAGAGTTAGAACGTGATTTACGACAAGGATAGTTCGATAAATGCTTATAGGGCTTCAAACCCTATAAGCGTTAAATGCTTGATTACCAATTATTTTCTTGTCTTTTTCAAGGGGGTATATATCATCGAAAATGTATTGCTGGGCTGTAAATCCGTATGGCTCTGAAAAGCATAATCAAACCGAAAGTTCCATAGTTTTAAGCCGATGCCAAACGTATTCAAAAACGGCTTAGTCGAAAGTCCAGTTCGTAAAATTACAGACGTAACGAGCTGATATTCAATGCCTACCCGAACCGTAGGGTCAAAGTCGATGTCTTTATCGACCTGAAAATTGAGCGTGAAGTTTTGACGAGGAAAATACGAAAATCCAGCCTTCATGAGTGTGGGATGCCTCTCACTCTGAAAATCCGAAATTTTTGCCCGATTAAAGTTATAAATGTGCGCCCCGATAGCAAAGTCTTTTCGCAAAAGCATCCTGCCACCCAGCTCACCTACCCAAGTTTGGCGCACGCCGAGATTTTCAGCCGAAACCTGCAAATAATTGATTTTCAGTCCAATGCTGGCATTTGTAATTTTATGTCCCATGCCAATTCCGCATAAAGTTTCGTGATACAAATCGCCTCCAAACCGACTCAAAGTCATTGTTGCCGTGCCGTATTTTGTAGGCTGAATCGCCCCGACGAAAATTGTATGGAGTTCGGGTATCCAAAACTGATTTTTATAACCCGTAAAAATGGCTTTTTCGTCCGTCCAAGCCAACGCTCCAATATTATTGAGGCTCGAAAAAGGGTCGGTCAAAACCACATTGGCACCGCCCATGCCATCGGCACGACTTCCGGAAAAGCCCTGAAAAACTTGTCCAAAAGCCTGAAAACCAGCGAGAAATAAGGCAACAAAAACAAAAATCCGAATCACGACAGCTCTTATTTAAAAAACCTGCGAAGCTACGAAAACTCGGCAGGTCTGCGGTATTTAAAAAGGTAAATTATCGGAGTCCATATCCGACTCGCTCATGATTTCGGGTGGCGGGATATCATCGACTGGCGGCGGTGGCTCCACTTGATGCGTGGCAACTGATTCAATGCGCCATGCCTCCAAATTGGTGAAATAAATCGTTTCGCTATTTTTTTGATAGGCTCGCCCTTTCAAATTAAAATGCACATTAATTTCATCATTCAATCCGTAATCGTCCAGCAGGCTGCATCGGTCTTGCGTGAGCTGAAATTTGACTTGTTGCGGATACATTCCATCTTCGATTTCGATAACAAACTCTCGTTTTCGGAATCGTTCGCTAATTTGTTGTTCGTCTGATTTGACCAACAACTTTCCCTTCGCTTCGTAAGACATTTTCTCGTAATTTTATGGTACAAATTGAGTTCAAAAATACGTGAAAAAAACGGTCAGACCAAAATTAATTTCGGACGGTCTTCGGGTAATAATTCGGGTGGAATGCCGAAATATTTTCCTATAAAATCTTCCATATCTTGTTTGGTTTCGGCGGATAACTTTTCGTGTAATGCTTCGATAGCCTCGCCCGAAATCATCAAAAGTTCTTCGTTTAAAACCAGTTTTTCATCATCAGAAATCAACGCAATAATCTGATATTCAGATAGTTCGTTTCGTTTTTTGTGTGTAACGATGCACTGTTCAATCCATGTTTCATAATGCTCTTTTGTTTCCGATTGATATAACTGATGGATGCGTTCGGCAAAATTAATTTGGCTATAAAATTCGATAATGACTTTTTCGGATTCTTTGGAAACCCCAAAAGCCTTATCCAACGCACAAGTATTACAAATTGCCATCTCGGCAATGGTTTCTGTTAGGTCAAATTCGGCGTATTTTTTCAAGACCTTATTTACATGATAACTTTTATTTTTTAGACTTTTTTCGCAGATAAGACACTGATTATAAGGCTTTTGTGTAATCGAATCGCAAAATAGCGATGGAATAGGCACGGTGAGAAATTCCGTTTCAGAAAGTGCAACCCAGAGTTGTTCCAGCTCTTCAGGACTTAGATTTTCCAGTTCTTCTTCTGGCGTATTTTCTTGATGTTCAGACATAAACGTATTTGGTTTTATGAAGGTAAATATCTGATTTTCATGCCTTAAATCCAAATTATTTTCCCCGAAAGCTACGGATTGTCGTATTCATTTTCGGATATAGCACACCATGCTGAGCGTGAAAATATAAATTTTAGGCATAGAATTTAGTTCATTCTATGCCCCAAAAATATGGATACCGCAATAATTTTGAGCGATTAGGCGAGAGATTCTGTGCCTTCCTGCATTCTATCGGCATTATCAGCGATGCGTAATTTTTCGATAAAATCGGCAATATTTCCGTCCATGACCGTTGGCAAATTATACACACTGTGATTAATTCGGTGGTCAGTAACACGTCCTTGTGGATAATTATACGTCCGAATTTTGTCCGAACGGTCTCCACTCCCAACCATCAAACGGCGATGCGCCCCGACTTCCTCTTGGTGTTTTTTGACTTCCAAATCATAAATTCGAGAGCGCAACACTTTCAAAGCCTTATCCAAATTTTTGATTTGCGATTTTTCATCCTGACACTGTACCACAATTCCTGTTGGCTCGTGCGTTAATCGAACCGCTGAATACGTGGTATTGACCGATTGACCGCCCGGTCCTGAGGAGCAATATGTATCTTTTCGGACATCGTTCATGTCGATTTCGACCTCCACATCGTCCATTTCTGGCAAAACTGCCACGCTCGCCGCCGAAGTATGCACTCGTCCTTGTGTTTCGGTGGCCGGGATGCGTTGCACGCGATGCACGCCCGATTCGTATTTGAGTGCGCCATATACATCCTCCTCGCCCGAAACCGTGCAAGTAATTTCTTTGTAACCGCCCGAAGTACCTTCGGTATAATCCAAAAGTTCTGATTTCCAGCCTTTTTGTTCAAAAAAGCGCAAATATAATCGGTATAAATCGCCCGCAAAAATGGCGGCTTCGTCCCCGCCTGTGCCTGCCCGAATTTCGAGAATGGCATTTTTATCATCGTTGGGGTCTTTCGGGATAAGCAATGTTTTCAGAATCCCCTCAATTTCAGCTTTTTGCACGGAAAGTTCGTCAAGTTCTGTTTTTGCCATATCCCGAAATTCGGGGTCTTTTTCCGTTTTCAGAATGTCTTTAGAACTTTCGATATTGCCCAGAATATCCTTGTAAGTTTTGTACTCTTTGACAATCTTTTCGAGCGATTTGTATTCCTTGCTGATTCTGGTATAAGCACCTATATCAGACATGAGGTCAGGGCTAACCATCTTATCGGATACATCATCAAAACGCCTTGAGATGGCTTCTAATTTATCTATCATAACAAAATTAATTCTATGTGATTGATTTTAAAGGAGTTAGATTCCTTTTTTAGGTATATTCGGAAATAAATTTGATTAAGAATTATGCGAAAGCAGACTAAAAAACCGATGAGTTTTTAGGAAATAGGAAAGGAAGCTAATGAAAAAATAAATAAACAATAGTTACCATAATGATAATTTGGCTTTAATTCTACGCAAAGATACGATTTATTTTACTATTTTTCAAAACATAAAACCTTACCCAGTCAAAAATTTTACGATATTTGTCTGCCGTCTGCTCGGCTTTTTTATACCCCAAAATCCGACTTAATATCTTCATTATCAATGACTTTTGGGGAATATAATTGGGAGTTAATTCGTATATTTTAGCCGTACATTGTTCAAATAATTCGGGCGACTCACGGACAAAAATACGATTGCCGTCCCGATGGGCTTGAGTCAAGATTTGTGCCGTTTCCGAATCCATCGCTGGGCGCAAATGTTGCTCCACAAGTTCTAAATAGCGCATTCGGTCTGCAAAATAATTGAGCAAACCCTTCCGCCGAGAAAGCGAATCAGTTTGCACAAAATAGGTTGTTCCCAAAAATGGATTTTCGATAAATTTGGCTTTTTGGTGCGCCAGCAACCAGACCAAATATGTATCATTAAATATTTCTAATTCGTTGATTATTAATGAATTATTAATTATGTTTTTCCGAAAAAGATACGCAGAAATCGGCAGCCAAAAATCCCGAATCAATGCCCGTTCGGGCGAATTTGGCATGGCTTTATTCAGCATTTTGTATTGTTCTTTGGTGGATTCAAAAATCTGTTGAGCATGACAATAAATCACATCGGCGGTCGGATTTTTTTGCGCCCATTTGATTTGTTTTTCGAGCGTTTCGGCAGCCAGCGTATCATCCGCATCCAGAAAACAAATCCAATCGCCCGAAGCCTCCCAAAGTCCGTGCATTCGTGCCGAATGTGCGCCTTGATTTTTTTGGTGAAAGACCTGAATATCAGCCGAATATTTTTCCAAAATTAGGGCAGAGTCATCAGTTGAGCCATCATCAATGACCAGGATTTCGAGTTCGGAATAGGTTTGGTTGAGTGCCGAACGGAGTGTCCGTTCAAGTGTTTTTTGGGCATTATGACACGGGATGATAAGCGATATTTTGGGTGGGCTTGTCATGTCATGTTTTGGTTGAAAACACAAAAAAAGCCCTTAAACGAAGGACTTTTCTTTTGCATTTTTATCGCTGAACGGGTGCGTTTATTTTTTCAAAGCGTTCTGTACTTGCTCCTCGGGAACAATTTCTTCCTTAAATGTATAAGCCCCTGTTTTTGCAGAACGTACTGTTCTGATAACTTTGGCATATTTTTGAGCCGTTTTATCCTTCAGCGTTGCAACTACCTTCTTTGCCATGGTTATTTGATTTCTTTGTGAACAGTATATTTTTTCAAAATCGGGTTAAATTTTCTCAACTCCATGCGTTCAGGAGTATTTTTTCGGTTCTTGACCGTGATGTATCGAGATGTACCGGGCATCCCCGAAGCCTTGTGTTCGGTACATTCTAAAATAACCTGAATGCGGTTACCTTTTCCTTTTTTTGCCATTTTAAATTGTGTTTATTGCCTGAAACAATCAGCAGGTAAAATTTCGGAAATTAGAATTTTTTACCAGACTCCTTCAAGACGGTACTAATGCCTTTTTTGTTAATGGTTCTCAACACTTTGGTGCTGACCTTGAGCGTAATCCATCGGTCTTCTTCTGGGATGTAAAAACGCTTCTTGTGCAAGTTGGGTTTGAAGGTTCGCTTCGTCTTGTTTTGTGCGTGCGAAACATTATTCCCGACTTGTGTTCTTTTTCCAGATATATCGCAAACTCTTGCCATGATTCATTTTTGGTTTTTCTAAACGAGGGGCAAAATTATACTTTTTTTATGAATTTTCAAAAGTTTCAGTAAGAATAATTCTTTTTTTTGATAGAACAAAACCCAACAAACAAAACTATTGTTTTAGTTTTCGGCAAAATGTCGTACCTTTGTGTTGTCCGTAACTTTTTGATTTTCTGAATCTATGAAACAATTAACCAAAGCCGAGGAACAGGTCATGCAGGTACTTTGGAAACTGGAAAAAGCCTTCGTCAAGGATATTATCGAGGAGTTGCCCCAGTTGCCCTCTACCCACAAAAAGCCAGCCTATAATACCATCTCAACCATTGTGCGGTTATTAGAAAAGAAAGGATTTATTGCCCACAAAGCATACGGAAAAACACATGAATATTATCCAATTATATCAAAAGACGTATATCGAAATGATTTTCTGAATCGGTTTCTGGGTAATTATTTTGGGGGTTCATTTCATCAGATGGTTTCTTTTTTTGTCAAAAAAAATGACATCGAACTCAATGAATTGGAGGAGATGATGAAATATGTCGAAGATGACCTGAAAAGTCCGACAGACGACAAAACCGCCGATGCTTAACGTTTCATTCGTAAGGATTTGTAAACTTTTTGACCCCACTTGCGTTACTGAAATTAGAAAAATTGAACTCAAATTAATAACATATTTTCATGGAAAAATTGCATTTGAAGACGTTTTCAGTCATTCTCCTTGGTTTATTTGTGGGCATCACCCTAAGTAGTGCGATGCTCAGAATCACACCACAATCATCGGATGCCAAACCGCAATCCGAAGGCGTACATTTCATCAATCCGAAAAAACAGGACGGTAGTGATAAATTATTCAATGACGTTATCAAAGAATTTAAGGGCAAAGTCGTTTACGTTGATTTTTGGGCTTCGTGGTGTCCGCCGTGTCGTCAGCAAATGCCACACGCCAAAACTATGCACCAAGATTATGCCAAAAAAGAGGTCGTATTTTTGTATATTTCCTTTGACCGCAGCGATGATGCTTGGAAAAAGGGCATTGAAAAATTTGGCATTCAGGGACATCACATCATGCCCGGAACGGCTTTAGGAAACGATATTAATACTAAATTTCAGGTTACGGGAATCCCACGTTATTTGATTATCGACAAAAATGGCAAAGTCGTGGATGCTGATGCGCCTCGTCCTTCACAAACGCAGGATTTGAAAAGTAAGATTGATGCGTTATTGTAAAATTATTTTTGATTTACGGTTTATACGAACTTTATTTTTAGTGTACTCACGACAAAACCCACGATTTTAATCGTGGGTTTTTTCATGGATATATTCCAAAAAATTTGTTGCCTTCGATTTTATAGCACCTTTCTTGCTTATATATTTAGCATCGCATACCGACAAACAAATTCGTTCGATTTTACGAATTTAAACTATTGATAATCAATCAAATAGCAAACAATATCAAGTACATCATTATTAAAATACACGATATTATCTGATAAATATAAAAACTAAATTTCAATCAAAATAAGAATATATTGATTCTGACCACGCATGCTTCCTGATTCATCAAATGACTAAAGAATATGAAAACTGTACTTTGTAGCTTTTTTTTGGTTTGGATTTTTGCTTTTGTGGCACTGGCACAGGAGCAAACTTCGATTGCTTATCGCACCGCACAAATGGAAGCCTTCGAGGGTTTTTTTGATTTTTATTGGGACGAAACAGCAGGCGAAATTTTTTTGGAAATTGACAAGCTCAACCATGACTTTTTGTATGTCAATTATTTGGCAACGGGCATTGGCTCGAACAAAATTGGTTTAGACCGAGGACAATTAGGCAAAACCAAAGTCGTTTATTTTGAACGAATCGGAAATAAAATTTATCTCATCCAACGGAATCTGAAGTATCGTTCGTCTTCGTCCAATCGTTGGGAGCATCAGGCGGTCGAAGAATCTTTTCCGCCTTCCATTTTGCACGCATGGTTTATCGAAGCCCAAGACAAGAATAAATATTTAATTAATTTTTCGGATTTTTTGGTGCGGGATGTTCATGGCGTTCCCGAACAGATTCAAGCCGTGCATGAAGGCAATTACGAATTTGATTTCTTGCGGAGTGCGATGTACATGAAAGAAACCAAAAATTTTCCAAAAAATACTGATTTTGAAACACTTATAACTTTTACGAGACACGGAAAGATTGGTGAAGATTTGCAACAAGTCAGCAACACACCCGAACTATTGACCGTGCGCCAGCATCATTCGTTGGTCGAATTGCCTGATTCAAATTATTTGCCTCGCCAATATGTTCCTGCTTGCGGTTATTTTCCGTTGGCATTTTATGATTTTTCGGCTTCCATTCATCAAGACATACAAACGAAGTACATCGCTCGGCATCGCCTTGAAAAAAAACATCCAAATCTGGCGCAATCAAAAGCCATCAAACCCATCATTTATTATGTGGATAGAGGCATTCCCGAACCGTTCCGAACGGCGGTTATGCAGGGCGCAAGTTGGTGGAATGAAGCCTTTGAAGCCATCGGTTTTCGGGATGCGTTTCAGGTCAAATTATTGCCCGAACATATCGACCCTGATGATATACGTTATCACGTCATTCGGTGGGTGCATCGGAAAGAACGTGGCTGGTCGTATGGGACTTCGGTTCGCGACCCACGCACAGGCGAAATTATCAAAGCGAACGTTGTATTAGGCTCATTACGAATGCGTTATGATTATTTGATTGCACAAGGACTAACCGATGCTCCCTTCAGAAATGATAGCGCAACCCACGCCCAACCCGAACTTTTGGCGATGGCACTGGCGCGCATTCGGCAGCTTGCCGTACACGAAGTCGGACATACGTTGGGGCTGATGCACAATTTCGCATCGAGCGCCGATGACGGGCAATCGGTCATGGATTATCCGCATCCAAATATTCGATTAACGGCTGATAATCAGATAGATTTGTCGGAAGCCTATCGGCAAAAATTAGGCAAATGGGATATATGGGCGATTGCCTACGGCTATTCCGTATTTCCGTCTGAAAATGAGGAGCAAGCCCAGTTGAAACAATTATTAGACTTGGCTTCGGCACAAAATTTACAGTTTATTTCTGACCAGGACGCACGAGAAATTGGCGGATTGCACCCCACGGCACATCTATGGGATAATGGCTCGGATGTCATTGAAGAATTAAATAAATTATTGAAAATCAGAGAATTAGCGTTAAAACAATTTTCCGAAAAAAATATTCCGTTAGGCACGCCCCACGCACTTTTGGAGGAGGTCTTAGTTCCGATTTATAATCTGCATCGGTATCAGGCTGAGGCTGTTGCCAAATTGATTGCTGGCATGAATTATTCGTATGCCGTGCGAGGCGATAAACAGCACCTTTCGGAAGTAGTTTTGAATCAAAAACAAGAAAAAGCTCTTGAAATCTTACTCAAATGCCTTTCGCCCGAAATTCTGACTTTACCAGAACATATCATCCATTTGATCCCGCCTCATTCTATGGATTATGCAAATCCTGCCGAATTATTTGTCCGCAAAACAGGGCTTTCGTTTGACCCTATTTCGACCGCAAACGTATCGGCAAATTATATTTTAGGGCTGTTGTTGCACCCCGAACGGATTTCGAGATTAATCGAATTTAAAGCCCGATTCGGGGGGATGGGACTCGATAAGGTTTATGAAGATTTGATACAAACTACTTGGAAATCAAGTAGAAAGACAGGGCTGGCACTCGAAGTACAGCGCAATACCGAGCAGGAAGTTTTGAGGTATTTATTGCAATTAAGCCAAAGTTCACAATTAGCAGGACAAGCCAAAGCCTTGACTTTTTTTCAGCTCCAAAACTTACGAAATTATATCGAAAATGAACACCAAAAAGCAACCGATGTGGAACGCAAAGCGCATTTGCAATACGCTTTGTATCAGATAGATAACCCTACGCAAGCCAGCATAAAACCAAACCAAACCTTACCTCGTGGCGCACCTTTGGGCTGCGGCATTCATCAACCACATCACTAAAAAATAACAGAAAATATTGGGGAATTTTGTTAAATTTCCATGTCATTTTGAGATATAATTCATTTGGGTACTCCAAAAATTATGAAAAACACCAAAACTTAGGACAACAAAACCGCAAATTTAGCCCAAAATTTGCCTCCTTAGAAACAACGAATTAGGTATCATTAATGCTATGAATATACGCATCAAATTGATTGTTTTTTGTCTGGCAATAAGTTTCAATGTAGGATTTGGCTTGTGGTTTTTTGTGCGCTACGAGTCGCATCGGACTATGGAACAAATCATTTCGGATAATTATACTCGGCAGTCGGTTCACGTACTGAACGGGCTTGACCGCTTTATGTACGAACGCCTACAAGACATTCGGAATATTTCGCAAGACCCCATTTTGTCGAACCCGCGCGCTACATCCAAACAAATTACGGCACGATTGCAGGAACTCAAAGGCACACATCCGCTGTGCAAAAGTTTTTCGTTTTTTAATCCCAAACGCATCCGAATTGCCGATACGCAAAACCTTTCCGTAGGCTTAGAGCATTCATTTTCAGGCTATTGGAAAGACCTTGAAAAAGGCTATCAATTTACGATGGATATTGCCCGCTCCGAATCCTTGGGCAAATTAGTCGTTCGTTTTGCGGCGATTGTCCATGACCAAAAAGGCAATAAAATCGGCGTAGTCGTTTCCAGAGTTTTGCTAAGTCGAATGCACGAAGTTCTCGAAATTACCGAAAAACAAGAAGGTACAGATTTGAGCAAAGTTCGTATGGATTTGGTTAATGAACAAGGTTTATTATTGTATTCTTCACACGAGCCAGATACCGTTTTAAAGGCTATTTTACCGCTCGAATATTACATGGACGAACTCAAAAAGCACACCGACTATAATTATTACGAATCAAACGATACCTTACATTTTGTCATCGAACAGCAAGGCTATCTTGATTATGCTGGCACAAATTGGAAATTAATTACCAGTGTGCCACACGACCAAGCCTACGCCTCGATTGATGCCACCGAACGAAAATTATATTTGGTCGGATTTCCTTTATTTTTGATAACCATTTTGGCTACGCTTTATTTTGCCAATCGCTTTGCCAAACCCATTCAGGTTTTGAGCGAGGCAACCAAAAAAATTGGAGCGGGCGATTTGGAAACTGACCTCAAAATCAAATCACATGATGAAATTGGGTTGCTTGCCAAAAATTTTCAGCGCATGGCACTCAAACTCAAAGACCGCATCGAAAAACAACGTATTTTGAACGAAGAATTAAATAAACTCAATAAAAAGCACGAAGTAAGAATCCATGAAATTAATCTTCAAAAAGAAGAAATTGAAGAACAAAAAACCCAAATCAATAAAGTATATGGCGAAGTTGAACGCAAAAATCGAGATATTACCGCCAGCATTACTTATGCCG
>CAZNYR010000002.1:0-34444 GCA_964577275.1 uncultured Cytophagales bacterium
GTAATATTTATCAATTTGTAAGGTATTGGTTTTCAGATTATAAAATAAATTATGAGCGGGCGGAAGTTTATGAATATTTTTGAAAATACTTACGGATTTTTCTTGATGGTCATAAATGTATTTTTGATAAAAAAAGGTGTTAAGTCCTTTAAAATCAATCTCTTGTGGAATCGGATGCGTAGTAATGGCGTGCAATTCGGAGGCAAAGATAAACCGCTGATTTTGAGCATAAAAATAAAGTGGTTTGATTCCATAACGGTCTCTGGAAATGAAAAGCGTTTTTTTGGTTTGGTCATAAATGCAAAACGCCCACATTCCATTCAGTCGGTTTACAAAATGGTTGCCCCATTCCTGGTAAGCATGAAGCAAGACTTCGGTATCGGTTTGAGAAATGAATTGATGTCCTTTTTGTTGTAATAACTTTCTGATTTCGAGATAGTTATAAATTTCGCCATTAAAAGAAATCACCAAATTTTGGAATATCATCGGTTGTTTTCCTTTGTCGGAAAGGTCGAGAATCGACAAACGGCGATGCCCAAGCGATACAAAATCATCGACAAAATGCCCTTCGGCATCAGGACCTCGATGTCGAATTTTGTCAGTCATTTGTTGGATGCGCTCCCGATTCGAGAAATTAAAACCTGCAATTCCGCACATTTAGTTGAGAAGTAATTTTTTTAGGTAAATGATAATTTTATCCAAAAATTTAATATCAGATTGATATAACTGTACCCATGTTATTTTTTTAGCAAAAAAGGCTTGCTGGGTTTTGTAAACCCGATTAAAATAAGGGATTTTTTGTCGGTAAACATTCAATGGCTCAACGTCTGCATATTTTTCTATTAACACAGATAATCTATCCCAAACTGTGGATTTGCTTTCATCATAGGTTGTAATATTTTCGCCATGAATACGATATTTTATCAAATCTTGATTGAGAATAAAAACGGAATTATTTTGAAGCCTTAGCACCCGAAGCCAATAATCGTAATCTTCTACGGCAATTAATAGTTTGTTTTCATCAAAAAGTCCAATTTTTGATATGACATCAGCACGTAATAAAACTGAAGAATTGTAAATATTTGTTTTGTGTGTTTTTGAGAAAGGAGCGAATAACAAGCGATAAAACGACAAGATAATGTCTTGAGATAACATTAAATTATTTTTTCTGCCTTTGGGGAAGGTTTCGGCATTCGTGCCAACTAACAAAATAGCATTTCCATACTCCTGAAAAACAGATAATTGCTTTTCTAATTTTTCAGGAAGCCAGAGGTCATCGTCATCGCACAGGGCAATATATTCGCCTTGAGCTTTTCGTATTCCAAAGTTTCGATTTGTGGCAATTATGCCATGATTTTGATTTTGAAAGGCTTTGATTCGTGTATCATTCAAAGTAGAAATCAATCCAAAAAAATCGTACTTAGAGCAATTATCTACGACAATAATTTCAATATTCGTATAAGCCTGATTAACTATTGAAATCAGGGTTTCTTTTAATAATTCTTCACGATTATAGGTCGGAACAATGACGCTAATTAAGGGATTTGCCATAAAAGTCCTAATTAATTTTATCAAGATAAATGAATAATTGCCTAATTCCTTCTTCCAATGAAATCGAAGGTTCAAAGCCCGTTTTGCGTAATTTTTGAGATTTTACCTTGTATTTTTGCTGGATTTGTTGGGCTGAATCCACCAAAATCGACTTTGAATGATAAATCGGAACTTTTATTTGATGGTGAGTTTCATATACTTTTTTTACAATAAACGCTAATTCCAACATACTTTGTGTATTTTCCGAACTGATATGGTATAAGGATTCCGTATTTTCCAAGTTCATCAAATGAAACACTGCACGGGCAATGTCTTGAACATGAACAAAATCCCTCATCGGACTGCCATCGGATAACAAAGTAATTTTTTGTTCCTGCATCGCCATTCGACACAAATCGTTTACCACCAGCCACCAACAATTATTCTCATGAAAAATAGGATTCCCGTATCCATTACTCAATCGCAATGTAATTCCTTGAAAATCAGAGTTTTTGTTATTATAATAATTGACTAAATCTTCGCACCAACCATGCGTAAGCGCATAACGATTTTGCGAATTTCGAGGGTAATTTTCATCAACCGTAGAAATGGGTAATTTGCCCAAAACTTGTATGGTGGACAAATAGATAAATTTTTGTGGTTCGTATTGCGAAAAATAATGCAATAATTCCCACGTAATTTGCAGATTTACATCAATGACTTTTTGGATTTCATTTTTTTCTGAGTCCCGATGGTCAAGTGAAATCGTATGGACAATTCCATCAAACTGATGCTCAAATAATTTTTGTTGCGTGGCTTTTTGTGTCAAATCTCCTTGAATAATTTCGACATTCGGAAAGAAGATTTTCCACACAGGCGGAAAATCTCGGTCAATTGCAACTACTTCATATTGAGTATTTAAAGAAAATATTCGGGTAATATTTGCCCCCAAATATCCTGAAGCACCTGTGATTAATATTTTTTTTAGTTTGTCCATACAAACGGAATTTGATCCAAGTCGATATTCTCAGCCTCGTCTGGGTCATGTTCTAAACTTGCCAGATTTAACAACAAATTTAGGTCTTTTCCAGTCCCCTGAAAAGCGACCCATAAATTAGGTTTTATTGATAATCTTTGATAATTTTTATCACCTAAAGTTACGTCAAAAAATTGATTTTCAGTTTCAGAAAACACCACAAAACGAATCTCTCCGACAGGCACTATCAAATTTAAAGTCATTCGGGTATGTTTTTTCCAACCTTTAATTTGATGAGGCAAAATTTGAGAAAAATATGCCTCTCCAAACCCATTAAAATCCATCTCGCTTTGTTTCAGTCCGTGTTTGATATTTCCTTTCGGGTGCGATATGATTCGTAACGGAGTCAGCGACACGCCTTCTATTGTGTCCATCGAATTTTTTTATTTTTTGCCAGTTTTTCGTATTGATTGATTTGCTCTTCAGTAACTTTTAACATATTTCGTTGCTCTTTATAAAAATCATAATACCACTGACTGGTAAATTTAATTAACTCATCATATTCCAATGTGGGCAACCATTTAAAGTGAAATAAGGCTTTATCACAATTTAATTTTAATAAACCCGCTTCATGAAATTGAATATTGTCTGTGATTTGGTAGGCGTTTTTTGGGTTTTCAAAATGCCAAAATTGGCTTAAATTTTCCAACAGTGTTTGTACCGTATGGCTATACTCCGCCTTAGGACCAAAATTAAAACTTTCACCATTTAATGTTAGTTTTGAGGCTAATTCTTGACCCAGATTTAGGTAACCGCTCAAGGGTTCTAAAACGTGTTGCCAAGGGCGAGTTGCTTCAGGACTTCGGATTTCGACCACTTGATTTTTGCTCCATGCTCGCATACAATCAGGAACAATACGGTCTATTGCCCAATCTCCTCCGCCAATTACATTTCCTGCACGAGTTGAGGCTACACGTACAAATTGATGATTTTTGAAAAATGAATGATAGTACGAGTTGAATACCAATTCGGCAGCTCCTTTAGAGCCACTATAAATATCTTTTCCGCCCAACGCATTGGTTTCTTTATAACCCCAGACCCACTCAACATTATCGTAACATTTATCACTCGTAATTACAACAGCCGTACAAGGATAATCAGCAAAACGAAGTGCATCCAAAACGTGCGCTGTTCCCATGACATTTGATGAAAACGTTTCTAAAGGAGCTTGGTAAGACAAAGAAACAATAGGCTGTGCTGCCAAATGAAAAACAAAATCAGGCTTTTCTTTGTCAAAAATTTGCCTAATTGCCTCAGCATCACGAGTATCCTGACGATAATCCGTAATTTTATCGGCTAAGTTCAGCGCAACAAACATAGAGGGTTCCGTAGGAATATCTTTGGAGATACCAATGACTTTTGCGCCTAACTTTAAAAGCCAAACCGTGAGCCATGCCCCTTTGAAACCTGTATGACCTGTTATAATTACTCTTTTATCTTGATAAACGTTATGAAACATATTTATCTTTAATTTACCATTTTACCCAAGGAGCTTGTTTATTTTGAACTAATCCATGCAAATAGTTTCGCTCTCGAATATTATCCATGCACTGCCAAAAATCATCATGAATAAAAGCCTGTAAGCCACCTTCTTGCGAAATTTCTTGTAGCGCACCAAATTCCAAATCACAAGTCTCATCTTCGGTCAGATAATTCAATACTTTTCGATTTAAGACAAAAAAACCACCATTAATATAGCCTGTCGCCATTTGTGGTTTTTCCTGAAAATTAACCACTTCTGTTCCCTGAATATCAATTTCTCCAAATCTGGACGGAGGACGAACGGCTGTTAATGTGGCAGGCTTTTGGTGCTTCAAATGGAAATCTACTAATTCCTTAATATTAACATCACTTACACCATCTCCATAAGTCAAATGAAAGTTCTCGGACTTAATGTATTTTTCTAAACGCTTGATACGTCCACCTTTCAAGGTATCCATACCTGTATCAACAAAGGTTATTTCCCAATCACGCTCTTCCAAGGTATTATAAAAAGTAGGTGCGCTTTCGGGGTTCATGCTCATCGTGAAATCGCTCCCCGAAACTCGTAAATTATAAAAATATTGCTTAATATAATTTGCCTTGTAACCCAATGCTAACACAAACTTTTTATAACCATAATGACTATAAATCTTCATAATATGCCACAAAATAGGCTTTCCTCCGATTTCAACCATTGGTTTGGGTTTGGTAGTGGTTTCCTCACTTAGACGTGTGCCTTTTCCTCCGCACAGAATTACTACTTCCATCTGATTATAAACTTTGGTAATACTGCAAACTTACATTTTTATTTATATTTTCTGCATTTCAGACCAAATTTTTGTAAATTTCGTATGACTAAGCGTGTATTTGACACTATTTAAATCATAAAAACACATGAAACTCATCAAAGTCGCAGGCGCAGTCCTGAATCAAATCCCTTTGGACTGGGATAATAACAAAAAAAATATCTTAAATGCCATACAATCTGCTCAAAATCAGAAGGTTACTATCCTTTGCCTGCCCGAACTTTGTATCACAGGTTATGGATGCGAAGATGCCTTTTATGCACAAGGCGTACATCAAACCGCCTTGCAAATCTTGCACGAAATCTTGCCGCACACCCAAAATATGATGGTTTGTGTTGGCTTGCCGTTGATGTTCCAAAACCGTATTTTTAATACTTCTTGCCTCATAATCAATCAAAAAATTATTGGCTTTGTTGCCAAACGTTTCTTGGCTGGAAACGGCATTCATTACGAACCCCGTTGGTTTACGCCTTGGCTCGAAGATGTCGTTTCTACTCTCGAACTAACTGATTTACACGGAAATAAAACCAAATATCCTTTGGGCGATATTTATTTTAATGTCAATGGAATCAAAATCGGTTTTGAAATTTGCGAAGATGCCTGGGTCGCCAATCGACCCGGACGAAAACTCTATCGGAACGGAGTGGATATTATTCTCAATCCGAGTGCCAGTCATTTTGCCTTTGAAAAATTGGAAACCCGAAAACGATTCGTCTTGGAAGGTTCACGAGCCTTTGGCGTGGGCTATATTTATGCCAATTTGTTGGGAAACGAAGCTGGAAGAGCCATCTATGATGGCGGAACGTTAATCGCCTCTTCCGGCAATTTACTCGCTGTGGGTGAGCGACTTACCTTCGATGACTTCCGAGTTACGACCGCCGTTTTGGATGTCGAACAAGCACGAATTACGCAATCGCAAGCCAGCACCGTTTTTAATATCCCCGAATTGCAAGAAGATTGCATTTATGCCGATTTTGATTTTCCAAGCATTCAACCCGAACTTGCTGATAATCAGGATAAAAACTGGGAAAAAAGTGCGTTTTTACAAGAAGAAGAATTTGCCCGAACTTTGGCGTTAGGACTTTTTGATTATTTACGAAAAAGTTTTTCCAAAGGCTTTGTCATTTCTTTGAGTGGTGGAGCAGACTCATCCGCCATCGTTTGTTGTTGTGATTTGATGATAAAACTTGGCATTCAAAGTATTGGTATTGAGCGATTTAAACAAAAATTAGGTTACTTGCAAAATATCCAAAACTGCCAAACTGCCGAAGAAATTGCCCATCAATTAATTACCACAGCATATCAACCCACCGAAAATAGTTCGGATACCACCAGAAACGCTGCTGCGGGGTTGGCAAAAGCCATCAATGCACAATTTTTTGAATTTAATATTAACAATGTAGTTAAGGAATATTCTCAAATTATTACAAAAAGTATCGGACGAGAATTGTCTTGGGAAACCGATGATATTGCGCTCCAAAATATTCAGGCGCGGGTCCGCTCGCCAAGCATCTGGATGCTGACCAATATTCGAGGGGCGTTATTGCTTTCGACCAGCAACCGTTCGGAGGCGGCAGTGGGCTATGCTACGATGGATGGCGATACATCTGGCGGATTGAGTCCGATTGCAGGAATTGACAAAGCCTTTTTACGAAAATGGTTAGTTTGGCTTGAAAATCAAGGAGTTAATTCCGAATTAAGAATCCCAGCCTTGAATGCGGTCAATGTGCAACAGCCCACAGCCGAGCTTCGTCCGCAAGAATCTAAGCAAACCGATGAGGATGATTTGATGCCCTATGATGTCTTGGATTCGATTGAAGAAGCCGCCATTCGGGACAAAAAAATGCCTATCGAATGTTTCCAGATGCTTCGGATACAATATTCCCATTATTCGGATGAAAAATTGAAAGATTGGACAGCAAAATTTTTTCGGCTTTGGTGCAGAAATCAATGGAAACGAGAACGTTATGCGCCCTCTTTTCATTTGGATGATAAAAATCTTGACCCAAAAACATGGTGCCGATTTCCAATTTTATCAGGTGGTTTTAAACGTGAATTAACCGCCTTAGAAAACTACCAAATCTAAAGAAATAGGCGTATTTAATTCAATTCATTAGATAAGCCTATTTCTTAAAATAATGCTATTTTATGAATTGTGATTTTTCAAATCCTAAGACAAAAAACGTGATGAATTTTAATGCCCATTTTGTAGGTAATGGGCTCGATTTCTGAAGTAGTCGAATGCATATTTTTCAAAAAAATTCTGAATTTAAGTATTTCTGGCAAGATTTCGGATATAAAAAACCAGAAATTCATCGTTTTTTAGCAGATACAAATCAAACATCATCAATCATGAGAAATAAGTTTTTTACTGAAGAGCAAGAAAAAATGATTGTTTCGGCAGTCAAGGAAGCCGAACTCAATACATCGGGCGAAATTCGGGTGCATTTGGCGCGGCGATGTCCGAGCGATGCTTACGAAAAAGGCGTGGAAGTTTTTAGTCGATTGAAAATGCACCAGACCAAACTTCGGAACGGCGTGCTGTTTTTTTTGGCAACCGAAGACCGCAAATTTGCCGTCATTGGAGATGAGGGCATTCATCGAGTTGTGCCGAAAGATTTTTGGGATACGATTCGGGATATGATGGTTCAAAATTTTAAGCAAGGCAAATTTACCGAAGGCTTGCGAGAGAGCATCCTCAAAACAGGCGATCAACTCAGGCTCTATTTTCCGTATCAACAGGATGATGTGAATGAATTACCTGATGAAATTTCAGAAGATTAATTGATTTACTCAAAAAAATACAATAAATATGAATATTATTTTTATCGGATTAGGCATCGGAATCGTGATGATTTTATTAATTGTATGGTGGTCAGCACGAGCCGATAAACATTTCGACCCGCAAGAATGGTTTAAGTTTGAGGAAGAAAAACGAGCCTCTTCCAATTTCAAGGGTGGAGGCGTGAGTGGGTCGTGGTAAAAACCGAAAAGCATCGTCCACACAAAATTTTATGGGATTTATCTATTTTGGATATTTTGATTTAATTTTTGAATCATAGCAATCCATCAACTTGTTTACTACGTTTTGTTAAGTTTTTATCAATTCTTTCGCTGTTGCTTGTGTCCTCACAAGCAACTATTTTTCAGGCTATTAGGTCGGCTGTCGGAACACCGCCAACAGCAATTTATTTTATTCCAACTTTAAAGCATGAATTCGTATAATATATTGATTTTCAGACAATTAAATTCCATAAATACTGGTTCATAAATACGCCGTACTGCTTAGAATTTGAAAAATGAATGGCTAAATCCACGCCTATTCCCCTCAAAATTGATAGTTTTGTCCTTCAGAGATTCTGAAAAAACCTCAATCCAAACTAAGCAATGCCTTCAAAAAAATTATTTCTGCTGGATGCTATGGCACTGATTTATCGGGCGCATTTTGCATTTTCAAAAAATCCTCGCCTCAACTCCCAAGGCATCAATACGGGTGCGGTCTTGGGTTTTACTAATTCACTTTTGGAAATTCTCCATAAGGAAAAACCTACGCATATTGGAGTGGCTTTCGATACGCCCGAACCTACATTTCGGCACGAAGAGTTTGCCGCATACAAAGCCAATCGAGATGCACAACCCGAAGATATTACCATCGCTATCCCATTGATTATCAGGCTCTGTCAAGCGTTTCAGATTCCGATTCTTCAATTACCCGGCTATGAAGCCGATGATGTGATTGGGACGCTCGCAAAAAAGGCAAAAGATGCTGATTTTCAGGTCTTTATGATGACTCCAGATAAGGATTATGCACAATTAGTCGAAGAACATATTTTGATGTACAAACCTGCCCGAATGGGCAAAGGTGTTGAAATTTTGGGCATTCCCGAAGTGTTAGAAAAATGGCAAATCCAACGCATTGACCAAGTGCGGGATATCCTTGGTTTACAGGGAGATGCGGTCGATAATATACCGGGAATACCCGGAATTGGCGCAAAAACTGCCGTCAAATTAGTAGCCAAATTTGATACGGTGGAAAATTTGGTTAAAAATGCAAATCAACTAACAGGCAGGCAAAAAGAACAAGTTATCGAGTTCGGGGCGCAAGGCATTTTATCCAAAAAATTAGCGACTATCAACATTGATGTTCCCATCGAATTGGAGGAAGAAGCGTTAAAATACGAAGGGTTTGACCAAGAATTATTAGGAAGTTTATTAGATGAATTGGAGTTTCGCACCCTGAAACGCAAATTACTCGGTGAAGAATCGGTGGCATCGACTCAAACCACGACCAAAAATAAAAAACCTGATGAATCACAATTGGATATTTTTAATAGTACGAAACCCACAGAAACCACACCGCATAATATTTCGGAAAGACAAAATATCCAGACTACACCGCACGATTATCATTTGATTGATACGCCAGAAATGCGCCAAAGTTTGATTCATTTTTTGAGTTTGCAAGATGAATTTTGTTTCGATACCGAAACTGATTCGTTGGATACGCACCAAGCAAAATTAGTGGGTTTGGCATTTTCGTATCGCAAGCATGAAGCCTATTATGTGCCAATTCCTGCGGACGAAAACAAAGCACAATCTATCATTTCAGAATTTAAATCGGTTCTGGAAAATGAAGCCATTTTGAAGGTCGGACAAAACCTAAAATATGATATTTCGGTCTTGAAAAAGTACAATATTTCGGTCAAGGGAAAATTATTTGATACCATGTTAGCGCATTATCTTCTCGAACCAGACCAACGCCACAATATGGATATTTTAGCCGAAAATTACTTGAATTATTCGCCTGTTTCTATCGAAACGCTTATCGGAAAAAAAGGCAAACATCAAGCCTCAATGCGTCAGGTCGAACCCGAAAAAATTGCCGAATATGCGGGCGAAGATGCTGATATTACATTCCAACTAAAACATATTTTCGCACCACAAATTGAGCAACATCATTTATCCGAACTATTTGAAAATGTGGAACTTCCATTAATCGAAGTCTTGGCAGACATGGAACTTGCAGGCGTAAAAATTGATTCGGAAACGCTCCAAAATTATTCTATGGAATTGGGCAAAACCATAACAGAAATCGAAAAAGAAATTTACCAACAAGCAGAGCAAGAATTTAATATTGCATCACCCAAACAGTTAGGCGAAATTTTGTTTGATAAATTAAAATTAGATGCCAAGCCGAAAAAAACCAAAACAGGGCAATATGCTACGGGCGAAGAAATTTTAATAAAGTTATCTGATAAACATAAAATAGTACAAAATATTCTGGACTTTCGACAGCTCCAAAAATTGAAATCAACTTATGTGGATGCGCTTCCCGAATTGGTTTCAAAAATGGACGGATTAATTCATACCTCTTACAACCAGGCGGTGGCAGCCACAGGGCGATTGAGTTCGACCAATCCGAATTTACAAAACATTCCTATCAAAACTGAACGAGGACGGGAAATCCGAAAAGCCTTTGTGCCACGCCACAAAGATTTTGTCTTGATGGCGGCAGATTATTCCCAAATCGAGCTTCGTATTATGGCAGAATTTAGTCAGGATGAATTCATGTTGGAAACCTTCCGAGCGGGAAAAGATATTCATTCGATGACGGCTTCAAAATTGTACAAAACCAAGATTGAAAATATTGATTCGGAGATGCGAAGGAAGGCAAAAACGGCTAACTTTGGTATTATTTATGGCATTTCCGCTTTTGGTTTGGCGCAACGCCTTCATATTTCCAGAAGTGAGGCTAAAGAACTGATTGACAATTATTTCGAGCAATTTCCATCCATCAAAAGTTATATGGATAAGACCATTAATTTTGCACGTGAACATGAATACGTGGAAACGTTTTTGAGGCGGCGGAGATATTTGCGGGACATCAATTCGCGCAATGCCATGCAGCGCAGCCATGCCGAACGCAATGCGATTAATGCGCCGATTCAGGGCAGTGCCGCCGATATGATTAAGCTGGCAATGATAAAAATTCATCAAGAAATGAAACGCAGAAATCTCAACTCTAAAATGATTATGCAGGTGCATGATGAATTGGTTTTTGATGTCTATCATGCTGAAATTGAGGAACTTAGAGAACTCATTACGGAACGAATGACGAATGCCGTAGCGATGGATGTGCCGTTGGAAGTCGAAATCGGAACAGGGCAAAATTGGCTGGAAGCCCATTAAAATTGGCGCATGATTTACCATAAAATACCTACGTTTTAACTCAAAATAATGTACATTTTCCACACTAATCAAAGCCGTTATATTTGAGATAAATTTTAAAAAAAACATTTAAAAAATCGGTAATTGTCCCCGAATCCAATTGGGTCATGGAGGCAGTTGGCGGCTCAAAATCCAGTATCGAATCGACTGATTTTGCGGGTTTACTTTCGTTATGAAGTCGGTCAAAAGCCGTAACGAAATAGACAAATTTCGATTTGTCCATCGCGGATTTATCCAAAAATACTTCATTATTTTCACGATATATTTTGAGCATATTTTGAGGATTATTCAGGTCAATTTTTTGTCCTTTGGGAATGCGATAAATGACATAATAACTGGCAGTTTGTTTGTCTGAAGCGGGTTTTGGTTTGTCCCAAGAAATCATCACGCCCGATTTCGTATTGAAGACCTGCAAATTTTGAGGTGTATTAGGAGGCGTTTTATCTTTCCACGGCATGGGCGGAATGAGCGCAGGATACTTATTCAAATCCAAACGCAAAGAATCTCGAAATTGACCGTAGTTTTGGGTCAGTGATTTGGAGCTAAAATACACACTTCCCTTGATGAAATTGGACTGTCGGTTAAATTGGATTTGTCGGGGAAGTTGCGAAGGATTATCCCAGTTTTTATCTTCGTTTCGACCAATTTTATACGCTGCCTGCCCGATGTATAAATGCCGTTGAAAAGCGTTCTTAAACCACCACTTTGCCAGTGGTTCGTAGGGTACTAATTGATGTTCAAAACTAAAATAAATTTGCGGAATGACATAATCAAGCCAACCCTTTGATAACCAATATCTTATATCGGCATATAAATTATCATACGCCGTATAAATGCCGTTTGTAGGCGAGCCAGAAGGGTCAATTTCTTTGTTTCGCCAGACTCCCGGTGGGCTAATTCCGAACTTCACATGAGGCTTAATTTTTTTGATTTCTTTGGCAACGGATTCAATCATAAGGCTGACATTTCGCCTGCGCCAGTCGGCTTTATTGTTCATGCCAGAATGGTACTTTTCAAAGGTAGCCTCATCCTCAAATTCTATATTTTTGATGGGATATGGATAAAAATAATCGTCAAAATGAATGCCATCAATATCATAATTTTTGGTCAAATCAGCGATGACTGCCTTGATGTGTTGGCGAACTTGTGGGAGTCCCGGATTGAGGTAAATATTTTTGCCATATTTTATACAAAATTCGGGATGCTTTTTTGTGATATGATTCGCACAATTATTTGATACTGAGAGCGATGCGCGATAGGGATTTATCCACGCATGAAATTCCATACCTCGCTGATGTGCCTCCCGAATCATAAATTTGAGGGGGTCGTAATAGGGTTCTGGACGTTTACCCTGCGCGCCGGTCAGCCACTCCGACCATGGCTCAAATTGGCTTGGATATAAGGCATCCGAAGCCGACCGCACCTGCACAAAAACGGCATTCATGCCATTTTTTTGATGCTCATCCAGTATCCATCGAAAATCATTACGCTGTGTTTCGGGGTTTTGGTCTTTGGATTTAGGCCAATCAATATTCAGAACCGTAGCAATCCAAACGCCTCGCAATTCACGTTTGGGGTATAGGGTTTGTGCTGTTATCAAACTTGGAAAAGTACAAAAAAAAAGACTGATGATAAAGGTATAAGATTTCGACATTTTGAATTTGTTGTAAGGATAAAAATACACAAATGAATTTTCAAAATAAGAACGAATCCACGAAGTGTAAAATTTTATGCAAAAATCTGGTTAAAATTTTCTATTTTTAACCGAAAGCCTACGATTCAAATAGGCATTTATTCATTTTAATTATCTTAATCAAACTAAAAATATGGCTTCAGCCCTCAAAAATTTAAGTGATTATTCGGACAAAAATATCGTTGATATTTCTCGTAAAATATTTGCGCTGGTCGTTTCCGAATGGAATACCCAAGTAACCGAAGCCCTCTATCAAGGTGCATATCAGACGCTTTTGAATCAGGGCGCAAAAGCAGAGAATATTATCCGAAAAAATGTACCGGGTAGTTTTGAACTGACGTTAGGCGCACAGTATATGGCTCAGAATCAGGAAGTTGATGCTGTTATTTGCTTGGGATGTGTCATTCAGGGCGAAACACGACATTTTGATTTTATTTGTATGGCAGTCGCTCAGGGCATTACCCATGTCAGCATGAAGTACCATAAACCCGTCATTTTTGGAGTCTTAACGCCTGATAATCAGCAACAAGCACTTGACCGAGCGGGCGGAAAACACGGCAATAAAGGCGATGAAGCCGCCATCACGGCAGTCAAAATGTTAGGCTTTTAAAACACTCAAAATCAATATCTTATGATTCACACATTAGACCTTCATTTTTTGGAGAATACCGATACTATCGGTGCATTTTTAATTGAAACCAACGAACGTCCGATTTTGATTGAAACAGGACCTTTTTCGGTTTTTCCTGTCCTGAAAAAAGCCATCGAAAACCTTGATTATCAGGTAGAAGACATCGGACACGTGTTGCTTACGCACATTCATTTAGACCATGCGGGGGCGGCTTGGAAATTTGCCGAACACGGTGCCAAAATCTATGTCCATCCGTTTGGCGCAAAGCATTTGGCACATCCCCAAAAATTAATGCAGTCCGCTACCCGAATTTATGGTGATGATATGGAACGGCTTTGGGCTGCCATGAATCCAATTCCTGAAGCACAACTGGTCGAAGTATCTGACCAAGAGGAGATTATGGTCGGAAATACCATGATTACTGCTTGGCATACGGCAGGACACGCCGTCCATCACATTGCTTGGCAACTGGGCGATGTCCTGTTCACGGGCGATGTGGCAGGCGTGCAAATTGGCAAAGGAGCAGTTGTGCCGCCGTGTCCGCCGCCAGATATTGACCTGGAAGCATGGCAAATTTCGATTGACCGCATTCGCTCGATTAATCCTTCCAAAATTTATCTCACGCATTATGGCGCAAAAACCAACGTAACCGAACACTTAAATCAACTGGAAACCAACCTCGAAAAATATGCCCAATGGATTAGAACACGCTGGGAATCAGGCGAAAGTATCGAAGAAATGACCCCAAGATTTGATGAATTTTTACGTCAAGAATTGATAAAAATGGGAGTCGATCAGGTCGGTCTGAAACAATATCAAGCTGCCAATCCCGGATGGATGAGCGTGGCAGGATTGGTCAGATATTGGTCAAAAAAACAAAAATAAATACGCCAAGACAATTCTAAAATCCTATCTCAACTCTCCAAAATCTTTATGCTTTTGGAGAGTTAAAATCTTGATAATCAATTTACTACAATCTAATTTCAAAAATATAAATTATGAAAACTAAACTTTTACTCATTATTTGTGTCGTGAGTTTATGCGGTACGATTTATGCCCAAACCACGCCAGATTTGAAATGGAAACCTGAACACATCGTCAAACAAACGAATGCCAGTCAGTTTCGATTTTCGCCTGATGGAAATATGGTAATTTGGGTAAAATCACGAGCTTCGGACAAAAAAAATAAATTTGTTTCGGATATATTTCTTACACGGCTCAATATTCGGGAAAAAGGAAAATATCAAACCACACAACTCACTCGTTCGGATGATTCGGATTATAGTCCCTTGTTTTCTAATGACGGCAAAACGATTTACTTTTTGTCCTCACGTCAGGAAGGCAAAAAACTCTGGGCAATGAGTGTTTTTGGTGGCGAGCCTTACGAAGTTCACGAATTTAAAACAGGAATTTCTGATATTAATATCCTGAAAAACAATACATTAATTTTGGTTTCGGGTGAACAGAAAACTTATCAAGAACAACAACTCAAAGAGAGAAAAGACGATGTAATTGTTGTAGAAGATACTGCCAATCGAAAACCTCAACGTATATTTTCTTTTGATTTGGAAAGCAAAAAAATAAATCGACTAACGGATAATCATTATCCTGTCGCTTCGTATTCTGTGTCAAAAAATGGTAAATTCTTGATTACAAGCCATCACATTACACCAAATTATTCGGCTAATCCGAGTAAATATCCACTTTATTTTTTGTGGGATTTGACACAAAACACGAAAAAACAAATCCTGCAAAACGAGTATCAAACGCCTTATAATTTTCAGTTTTTGCCCGATAATTCTGGCTTTTATTTTACGGCAATTAAATCGTCTGACCCACAATTTGGGGGCGCAGGCATTAATTTGCTTTATTTTTATAACTTGAAAACCGATAAAATTACGCCCATCAATCTGCAACACGCATGGGGAATGTCGGATAATTCTATGGCTCAAATCGTCCAAAATAATCTCGTTATTCCGTTGGCAAATGGCACGAATGATAAACTTTATTTCTTTGATAAATCCAAAAACTGGGAACGTACTCCGATTGCCACAGCAGACATGGGAAATCAGGTTTGGATTTCGGAAATTTCGGAGGATGGCAAACAACTTATTTTTGAACATTCAACCGCCTCGAAACCTCGTCAGTACTTTGTTGGAAAATTGTCTATTTCTAAGAAAGGAGTTTCACTAATTGAGGTAGAAAAACTGACACATTTGAATAAAAATCTGGATGATTTACCCTTCGCCAAGTCAGAGATTTTTCGATGGAAAGGCGCAAAAAATGAAGCGGTCGAAGGGGTTTTATTTTACCCTAAAGATTACGAAAAAGGCAAAAAATACCCGCTGATTCTCTCGATTCATGGTGGACCTTCGGCAGTAACACAAAATCGTTGGGGCGATGGCTGGAGTACTTTCCCGCATTTATGGGCTGAAAAAAATGCCTTTGTCCTCAAGCCAAATTATCACGGCTCGTCCAATTATGGATTGGAATTTTTGGAATCTATCAAAGGCGGAAATTATAACGATTTAGAGACGGTAGATTTATTTAATGCTGTTCAGGAATTGATAACAAAAGGCATGGCTGACCCCGAAAAAATCGGTACGGTAGGCTGGTCAAATGGCGCAATTCTGACTACTGAACTGACTTTGCGTTATCCCGACTTATTTAAGGTGGCGTGTCCGGGGGCAGGGGACGTAAACTGGACTTCGGATTATGGTACGTGTCGTTTTGGCGTGGCATTTGACCAAAGCTATATCGGGGGCGCACCTTGGGACGACACGGAGGGTAAAATTTATAACGAAAAATATGTCTTGAAATCGCCTCTTTTTGAGATTGAAAAAATCAAAACACCCACATTAATTTTTCATGGAAGCGCAGATAGAGCCGTTCCGCGCGACCAAGGCTGGGAATATTATCGCGGATTGCAGCAGGTAGGCAAGGCTCCCGTTCGGTTTTTGTGGTTTCCGAATCAGCCACATGGCTTACAAAAAATAAGCCATCAACTCCGTAAAATTTCTGAAGAAATTAAATGGGTTGATACCTATTTATTTGAAAATAAACAACCTGAAAATCAGACATTTAATGAAAAAAGTCCGTTGGCTTTTTTGCTTAAAAAATCCACATTAAAAATGCAAAATGGGCGTTACGGCATTTGGGAAAATGATGTTTTGATTCCTGAAACTGCCCACACCAAAAAAGATTCAATCCAGATTGGAGTGTTTGAAATTACAAATGCCCAATTCAATTCGTTGGATACCGCATTTAATTTTTTGGCAGGACAAGAAAATTATCCCGCATTGGTTTCGGAAATACAAGCCCAAAAATACATCCAACTTTTGAGTGAAAAAACAGGCAAAAAATATCGTTTTCCAAATGCCGAAGAAGCCAAAAAATTACATGAAAAAGCCCTCAAAATTGCGCCTAAAGAAAATACGTTGGCATACTGGGCGGGCTATGCCATTTCGTATGATGAGGTGGCAGAATTTCGGCAAAAGTTAGCGGAAATTGGACAAGATAAAACGATACTTCTAAAGCCTGTGGGTTCTTGGAATAGTACAAAAATTGGCGAAGCCAAAATCTTCGATTTGGGTGGAAATGTGGCACGTATGGATTTGGAGCCACGGATTACGCCGATGAACAAAATGCTTGCCTAATTTCAAATTCGGAACTCAAAGGGTTTCGAGTCATTTTGGATTAAGGTTCAATTTGTAAATCAGGAAGATAAAAATCCAAAAAAGCCGATAAAATAAAATTTTTATCGGCTTTTCTTATGGGAAAGTGGGGATTTATGCGCCACCTACTAAGCCCAATAATCGGAATTTGTAGTCCGCCATTATGGGTTTTTCCTTGTAAGTAACTCGGAAAAAATAATCTCCTTTATCAAGTTTCGGATCAAAATCAAAGGTTTCTTTTGCCTTCAAATCAACCACCGTAATCGGTTGTTTGGTCATGCGTGGGGAGGGTTGCCCGTCCTTATAGAGCGTAACATAAACGACCTGCGCCTCGCCTTCCTCAAATACTTTCGAGCCAACTTCAAAAGCAAGCGTGATTTGTTTGGCTTGATGATTTCGGTGCGTGCCTTCCATATCCAACGGAATTTCACGGTCTTTATAAACGTAAGTAGCGGCAAAATTAGTAACGACCGCTTCCTTCTCGGAAAGGGCAGCAATTTCGGCTTGTTGCTCTGCGATAAGTTGCTGACTTTTAGCCAGTAAAGCCCGCAATTCGTTTCGGTCTTGGATTAAGCTATCCAATTCGGAGCGTGTAATTTGTTGTTCCTGAAAGACGCTATCAAGTCTGGCGCGCTCGGCTTTTAGCTCTTCTAATTCTTCTTTTGTGCCTTTAAAATCAGCTAAAGCTCTTGCCAAACGGGAGCGCAAATACGAATTATCACGCATTGCCTTATCTAATTTTTCTTTGTATCGTGCAATTTGTTCTTTGGCACTGGCAATAAAATCGCCTGTAGTTTGGTTTCTATCCGCATTGATGACATCTAATTTTCGGGTAAATTTTTGCTTTTTTTCGCGATACGAAGCCAAATCTTTCAACACTAATTCGGGTGAATTGGTAATTTCTCGTTTAATTTTTCGGATTTCTTCGGCGGTTTCGGAGAGTTCCACTCGTAATGCCTCTGGGTCATTATAAATAAAGCCACTATCTTGCGTGTAGGCGATTTCGTTGTTGTAGAGGCTTTCCAAACGACTAAAGTCGCTGTGCAGTTGCGATAAATCATCATCCTGAAAAGCTCGAAACTTCTTGATAGCCCAAATTCCTCCGATTAGCAAGGCTATCGAAAGTGTCGCCACCACGACAATAGATGTTGTTCTTGAATTCATGTTAGGTCTTTTTTAGGTTCTAAATAACACGTTGTATTTTTGATAAGTCAAATAATTACTTTGTCTAAATTAAGTCGCAAAGTTCGGCTTTATTTCTTGACCAACCAAAAGAAAGCGCACGAAAATTAAACATTTTAACGCAATTATACCACTCCCAAGCTGTTTTTTTATTGCCTAAATCTTCGGAATAATCGTCTAAATCTTTGTAAATGAATAAATTAGACAATTATTTAACCGTTTCCAGAACGGAATATGCCCTCATTTTTATATCCGAAAACCTACCACCAGAATATCATCCGTCTGACTTTGTGTGCCTTTCCACTCTTGAAAAGTATTTTCGAGTGTTTTTAACTGATTATCAAGAGGTTGTGTGTGCATTTTGGCAAGTAAATTTCGGAAATTACCCGACATATATTTACGATGGTGTTCGCCTCCGAATTGGTCTTGGAATCCATCCGAAGCCATATAAAATGTGGTCAAACCCGAAGTGAGTTTCAGCGTTTGGGACTCGAAATTACGCTCCTCACCCAAGCCGCCAACAGATTTTCGAGAAGCATTCAGGATGTGTAATTCACCATCTTGAACATAAATTAATGGATTTTTTGCCCCCGCAAACGTAAGCGTTTTGGCAGATTTATTAATCAAACAAATGCTAATATCCATGCCTGCGCCCGAACGAGTGGGGTCTTGGTGCAGATGATGGTGTAAATTTTGGTGCAGTTGATTCATAATTTGGTGAGGTTGCTCGATTCCAGAACGAATAATTTTATTTAACTCGCTCATTCCCAACACACTAATTAATGCGCCTTGCACACCGTGTCCCGTACAATCTGCTACCGTAAGCAAGATTTTGTCTTCTTGTTTTTCCAGATGATAAAAATCGCCAGACAAAATATTTCGAGGCTTATAAAAGACAAAAGATTCCGAAAAATTATCCTTAAATACCTGCTTTACAGGCAACATCGCCTCTTGGATATAGCAGGCAGCATGAATGCTATCGGTCATCACTTTATTATGTTCTTGGATTTCATGCGATTGACTTTCGAGTTTTTCATTTTTTTGTAGGATTTCAGTTTTTTGCCGTTCGAGTTGCATATTTTGTGCCTCAATTTCTTGGCGTTGTTGCCGATTTTTGCGCCCATAAATGAAAAATATCATCGCCAATCCTGCCAATAAAATGCCGATAATTCCAAAAACCAACCAATCTTTTTGCCGTCCTGCTTTCTCTGCCTGATATTGTCGCTCTAAGGATTTGGATGCGCTACCCAAAGAATCCTTCTGGAAAATCACCTGCTCGATTTGTGTAATTAATTGATGTGTTTTTTCTTGCGCATCTTGATAGGATAACTCATTGTTAATCAGTTGTTTTTCAAGTTTTCGGACTTCTTTTTCGAGTAATTTTTTATGCTCGGATGATAATTCTTGGCTGTTTAGTTGTCCCGAAAATTCTTCCATTCTCCGCCGAATTTCCTCACTGCTCAAGGTAAGATTATGCTTTTCGGCTTCTAATAAATTAATAATTTGATTAATATTGTTCTGAAAAATACTAATTGAATCTATTTTAGAATTAGAATCAGTGTCGATTTCTATATCGGCATCTTCAAAAACAAAATTTTTGCCTGCGGTTTGTGTCGTATTTTGGGTATCTGATGCGCCATTGATAGGGGTGTTTTCTGTGGAAATATTGGGTTTTTCAGAGGAAATTATAGGTTCTAAGATTCTCATTTTCAGATAGATAACTCCTTTGTTTTTTTTCATCATAAAATCACCTGTGGGAATTTGTTTGCCGTTTGCCATCAGGGTGCTATTCCGATTTAAGGTCAGATGAGCGGGTAAATCCATCGTAAATTTCCCGCCATTTTTGGTGTAAGCAGGCTGGCGCACGCCTGCAATTTCAATTTTGACATCATCCAATTTATTGCCTGTGGCATCATAAACCACTCCACGCAACGCCACAGGTTTTTGATGACTGACCACGATGTGTATTTGTGAATTTTGAACATTATACCACCAATCTTGCATGAAAAAATAAGGACTTAGGGTTTTGACAATGGTCGGAACTTCGCCTTTTTTGATGCCAATAGTAAAGTTACCTTCGGGACTATCCGAAAAATAGTATTTGTCATTTACCAAAATATTGAAATTATCTGTAAAATCAAAAAAGGTATTTCCTTTTGCATCTTGTACCACGCCACGAAGTTTATTTTCTTTGTTTTTATTC
The DNA here is from genome assembly GCA_964577275.1 of uncultured Cytophagales bacterium. Lineage (GTDB taxonomy): Bacteria > Bacteroidota > Bacteroidia > Cytophagales > Thermoflexibacteraceae > UBA2561. The sequence goes on from CAZNYR010000002.1 coordinate 20,466, forward strand.
CCAACCGTGATGTTCAATTCTTTCATACGTTGATGAAATTTCCAACCACATAAAAAGTAATTTCCTTTGATTTTTACGCTGGTAGGTTGCTCATTTTGAGCAAGTTGTATATTTGAAGGACGATGCGGAGAAACCGCCTGAAATGCTCCGTCATTGACCGATATTTGTACCGCTTCTTCGATTTGTACGCCTTTGGAATCTGTAATCGTCAGTACTAATGGATATTTTTCTTGGGCAAAGTTAGTTTTTGAAATTACTAAAAAAAATACCAAAAACCAGATTAGTTTGATTGATTTCATTGGTTTTTATAATTCGTTGATATTTCGTTTTATTTTGTTGTTGATTTATGCTTAAAATAGTACAACAAAAACCATACGATTTATGTTAAATTGTATTCAGAAGTAAAAAACGCTCCCAAAAGAGAAAACGAGTGAAAAGGGTTTTGGTATGAAAATACAAAATTTTTTTTGAAAAATACTAATTTCTTACAAGTTTTCTGGCAACTCATATTGAGGGCTAATCGGCAAAAAAAGCGTAAATTCCGTGCCTTTACCCATTTGGCTTACCAACCGAATTGCGCCTTTGTGTTTTTCGATAATGCCATAACTAATCGCCAATCCTAAGCCTGTGCCTTTTGTTCCTTTGGTCGAATAAAAAGGCTCAAATAGTTTTTCTTGGGTTTCTGAACTCATGCCTTCGCCCGTATCCGCAATGCGAATGCGAACGTAATTTTTCTCCGAATTTGTCCGCACCGTAATTGTTCCATCGCCCTCAATCGCTTCGGTTGCATTCGCTAACAGGTTCATAAACACCTGATTAATCTGTCCGATATGACATTCTACAAATGGTAAATTAGGTTCATATTCTCGAATGACCGTAATCCGACCTTTGAGTTCATTTCGTAAAATGACGAGTGTCGAATCCAATCCTTCATGCAAATCTGCGGGACGGAACACCTCATGTTTTCCGCCCGAAAATGTTTTCAATCCTCTGACAATTTCGGTGGCGCGTTGTACGCCTTCTTTGATGGAAACCATCGTGGTCTGGAGATAGTTAAGCGTTTCCTCATATTCTTCTTCTTCTTTCCAAAGATTTATTTTTTTGATTTTTTCTTGCAAAGTATGTAATTCGTCATCTGGTAATAATTTGTCATATTCAGTCAAAATCGGGATGATTTCTTGCAAATGCAGTTCGAGTGCCTCGATTCCGCCCGTAATAAAGGTAAGTGGATTATTAATTTCATGAGCAATTCCTGCGGTTAATAGTCCAATCGAAGCCATTTTGCCTTGATGCACAAGTTGGGCTTGCGTTTCTTTTTCACGTTTGAGAGCCTGCTCAAGTTCGATTTTGATGTGAGTAAGATGTTCGTTAGAAGCATTTAGTTCTTCAGAATTTTGACGTAATTCTTCTTCGGTTAAGATTAAATGTCTGTTGATTTTTTCGAGCTTCATTTCATTTTGTTTTTGGTCGGTAATATCAAGCATCGCCCCGATAATGCCTTGTGGTTCATTCAAATTATTTCGATATAAATCTTTGTAAATCAGCATATTATGGGTGTCATTTTCGGATAAAATAATCTTCATCTCAAATCGCTGATACATACCTGATTGAATGATAACTTGGTCAGATTTTTCGTATTGGAGGGCTTGCGATGGGTCAAAAATTTCATGTGCTTTTTTGCCAATAATTTCCGTTTTTCGTTTGCCTAATGTCTGTGCAAATCGGCGGTTGCAATTCAGATATGTTCCGCTGATATTTTTATAAAACACAGGAATCGGGATGGCTTCGAGCAGTTTGTTCATAAAATTCAGATTCTCCTTGAGTTTGACCTCATGTTCGATGCGGGCGGAGATGTCCCGTGAGGATGTAATCAGGTTTTGAGTTTCGCCAGCCAAATTTTCAACAGATGTTGTTAAGGTTTCAAACCATAAATATTCACCCGATTTATGTTTGAAGCGATAACGTGATAAATGTTTGGCTTTGTGTTTCTTCACTTTTTTATAGCCCGCTTTTAGCCCAATGACATCCTCGTGATGGAATAAAATATGATGACTTTTGCCGATAAGTTCGTCTGGTTCATAGCCCAATAATTCCCTGACCGAAGGCGAAATATACACAAATTCGCCTTCGGGATTATGCACACAAATCAAATCCTTGGCGTGTTCGGCTAATAAACGATAATTGGCTTGTGTTTTTTCTAATTTTTCGATGGCTTCATATTGTTCTTGAACACTTTTACAAATTGCAATATATTGATAATCAGATTGTTGTGATTTGAATTGTCGAATATGAATTTCAAAACGCACAAATTTTCCTTCTCGATTAAGGAGGCGAACCGTATGATAAAAATTATGCTGTTTTTGGACTTTTTTGCCCTGCAAATCCAGCGATAATTTCTTTTGGTCAGCAGCAAAAACCAAGCGCGTCAGTTGCATACGGCGCATATAACTTGCCGAATAACCGAGCAGAGATTTAACCGATTGACTAACATAATTAATATGAAATTCATCATCAAAAATCAAAATCATATCGCCAGCGTGTTCGGCAACAATCTGATAATGTGCTTTTTGTGCTTTTAGTGAATTGGGTTTATTGTGTAATTCATTTTGTAAAATAAAGGTTTCCAATTTGAGTTCGATAATCGTCATCAAATCCTGAATCCACGTTTTCCATTCGGGCGAAATTTCGCCTATCTGAATAAATACGCCCAAATTTTCTTGGGTAATATTCAGAAATTGATAGCGAACTTCTTGTCCAGAAAAATAATGCGTGATTAACTTTTGGAGTAATTTATCGTGTAAAGCGTTGGCTTGCCGAATTTCGGACATAATTGCCTCATAATCAGTAGATAAAATGCCAGAAACAAATGACAAATCCCGATAAAAAGGCATTTGAGCATCCCAAAGAAAAGTAAAAACGGAACTCGTTTCGGTGGCAAATGATTCCAGAGCCTGCACCAATACACGGCTCATATCTAAGGGTGTTTGGGCTGCCCGAATTTGTTGTAACGTATTGCTAAACAAGAGGTTCGTATTTGTCAAAGTCATGGCTTTGCGAGTTTAGGCGTGGGATAATTAAGCCAAAGGCAGTTTGAATCCAAAAGTTGAGCCTTTGCCCTCTTGACTTTCGACCCAAATCGTGCCGTGTTGTAATTCGATAAATTCTTTACATAGTTTTAAGCCCAAACCTGTTCCCTTTTCGTGGGCTGTGCCGTGTGTCGTATGATGCCTGCCACTCTCAAATAAGCCCGCCATCACCTGCTCGGACATTCCCACGCCCGAATCTTTTATTTCTGTAATAACTTGATTATCAATTACTTTTGTAAAAATATAAACCTGTCCATCGTGTTTGGTAAATTTGATGGCATTACTAATCAGGTTTCTCAAGACGGTATCCAACATATTATTATCCGCAAAAACCATCAGTGTTTCGGGTGGACTTTGGGTCTGGAGTTGAATATTTTTCTGTTCGGCAGTAGGCTCAAATAATGAAATATTACGCGTAATGATTTGGGTCAGATTAATTTTTTGTATTTCGGCGTGGCTGTCATTCATCTGATTTCGAGACCAATACAACAAATTATTTAACAAATCCTTCACGCGCAAAACCGAAGTTTGGATGCGTTTGCCCAAATCCCGAATTTCTGCGGGCGTAAAACTATCGTCTAATTCAATCAATAAACTGACAAAATTACTTAATGTAGCTAATGGAGAACGTAAATCATGCGAAATAATCGAAAATAATTTGTCTTTGACCGCATGGGCATCACGCAGTTCTTGGTTGGCTTTTTCGAGTGATTGGGTTCTTTCGTGGACTTTTTGTTCGAGATTTCGGATTAAATCGGCATTATCTTGCTTGAGTTGCCATTGTTGGATGGCATTCTGAATAATCATTTGGAGGTTGTGTCGATTCCAAGGCTTGGTCGTATATTGAAAAATATTGTACTCGTTTACGGCTTTGAGAATATCACTCACATCGCTATACCCCGATAAAATCATGCGGGGCGTATCGGGCTGCAAATCTTTGATACTTTCCAGAAATTCCAATCCCGTCATTTCGGGCATCACCTGGTCAGTAATGACCAAATGAATCTGTTGCTCTTCCATAATTTTGATGCCTTCTCGTCCCGAAGTGGCGGTATATAAGGTATATTTCTTGAAAAAGCTACTCCGAAAAACATTAAGGTTATTGGGTTCATCATCGACATAAAGAATGCTGTATTTTTTTCGAGTTTTCATGGAACGATTACGATTTTGCTTAGTCTGGTAAATATATATATTTTCGGGAAAATTAGCCTTAAAAGTTATAAATTAGTCATCCATTGCATCAGTTGCGTACAGATAATTGCGCCATAAGTACCTAAGGCATAGCCTATTACCGCCATCAAAATCCCAACAGGAGCTAAGCTCGGACTGAACGCCGAAGCCACCACAGGTGCGGAAGCCGCCCCGCCTACATTTGCCTGACTGCCCACCGCCACAAAAAAGAAAGGCGCACGAATCAGTTTGGCGACCGTCAATAACAAAATAATATGCACCAACATCCAAATAATCCCAATCAAAAACAAGCCTAAATTATCAAAAATCTCGCCGATATTCATTTTTAGTCCTATCGTAGCGACCAAAATATAAATAAAAATACTTCCGAAACGAGATGCGCCCACGCCTTCGAGTTTACGATATTTGGTAAACGATAATCCGACCCCAATCGTGGTGGCAATGACGACCAGCCAGAAAAACCCCGAAGTCAATGAATTGAGATTCAGGGCATGTAAGGTTTCTGCATGATTTTTCATCAGTGGCGTGATAAGGTCTGCGCTTAGATGCGCTAATCCTGTTCCTGCAAATCCTATTCCTAAAACGAGCATCGTATCTTTGGTCGTGGGAATACGCAAGACACTTGCCTGATAATCAGCTACTTTTTGTTTTAATTCTTCGATAGCCACCGTATCGGCTCGGAGAAATTTATCAATGCGTGAGGTTATGCTTGCGCCATACAAAATAAATCCCATCCAAATATTTGCCGTGATGATGTCCACCACGACCATCGAGGCGAATAATTTATCGCTCACCTGATAGATTTCTTTCATGGCGGCTTGGTTTGCTCCACCGCCAATCCAACTGCCCGCCACAGTCGAAAGTCCTTTCCAAACTTCCTGAATATCAGTATCTAACAGATTAGGCATAAACTGAATCACAATCAATAAAGCCACAGGACCTCCCAAAATAATGCCTAACGTAGCGGTCAGAAACATGACTATCGCGCGCCAGCCCAGATTGATAATTCCGTGTAAATCAATACTTAAACACAATAAAATAAGGCAGGCAGGCAATAAATAACGAGAAGCCACAAAATACAGATTGGAGGACTCGTTATCAACCAAACCCAACGGATAATTGAGCAAAGAAGGCAGAAAATAACATAACAAAACCGAAGGTACAAATCGGTAAAATTTTTGCCAAAAAGGGTGCGGACTGGAACTGGTGATGAAAACAAAGGCAAGCATCGCCATCAGTATTCCAAAAACAAGGGCATCATTCTGAAAAAGCGCAGACATTTGATGTGGGTTTATTAGGTAACTATGATTTATTTATCCTTTAGTTTCAATATGATTTGCTGATTATCAATAGTGATAAGTAGTATTTAGTAGTATTTAGTACAAAGTATTAAGATGATGTAATTATTTGAAAATCAAGAAATTACACTCAAACCAAAATACAAACTAAATTTGCATCGGTACTTACCAAATACAAGGCATGGTTTTGTGAAATTATTGAATGTAAACTTCCAACATTTTGAAGGCATCAAGACACGTGAAAGGAATCGTTTTGATACAAGCTGGAATCAAGATACAATCTCCTTTTTGTAAAAAAACTTCGTGAATCTTACATTTGCCTTCCAAACACATCAGAATCACAAAACTATCTAAATGTTGATAATTTCGTGTCATATTTTCATTTGCCAAAATGATATGAGCCGTAAAATAAGGACAAGATACGACAGGATTGGCATGGTTCATTTTTTTATCCCAACGGATTTTATATTCTGGATATACCTCAAAATCAATGGCTTCGAGAGCCTGCTCGATGTGCAATTCTCGGGGATTTCCGTCCGCATCCCTTCGGTCATAATCATAAATGCGATACGTGATATCGGATGCTTGTTGAATTTCGGCAATCAAACAACCTTTTCCGATGGTGTGAATTCGTCCTGCGGGAATGAAAAAAATATCGTCTTGTGTGGCTTTTTCATGGTTTAATACGTCCATAATAGTATGATTATCAACCATTTGGCTGTATTTTTGGGGCGTAATCTGTTCGGAAAATCCCGATACGATTTTTGCGTCTTCGTCTGCCTGCACGACATACCACATTTCCGTTTTTCCGAAACCCTGATTTCGGGCGGCGGCTAAGGCATCGTTGGGATGCACCTGAACCGATAAATCTTGTTGTGCATCAATAAATTTGACCAACAACGGAAAAGCATTTCCAAACTGCTGATATACGTGCTGCCCGACCAATTTATCTTGAAATTCGGTCAGGATTTCTTTGAGGTTTTTGCCCGCCAGATAGCCATTAGAAACGACTGAAAGTGAGTCTTCTACGTCCGAAATTTCCCACGTTTCGCCACAGGTTTTGAGGGGTTCAAAATTTTTATTGAGAATCGTATTGAGTTTGGTGCCTCCCCAAATTTTTTCTTTAAAAATAGACCGAAACAATAATGGGTATAATTCCATGAAGCATCATATTTTTGAGTTAGAAATAAGTTCGCCGTTAAGGTATTGGATAAAGTTCGCAAAAATAGAAATAATCTGCATATTGCAGGATTTTTGCTTGACCGTTTCCCATTTTGATCGGGATATTTTTGCAGGATTTTAGCGCGTTTTATTGGTCATCATTGGCACGGAAATATCGTTTATTTATCGTCTAAAACAACGCACTCACGGATAGAAAGTGGCAATTAATCGAAAAGATGTGTTATTGCCCAAACCCTCATCGTATAAGAGTAAATAGGTCATTTTTTCAAAAAAAGTTGAATTTTGTGCAAAAAAATATCAAACTTGAGGCGTTATTTTTTTATTGTGCAAAAGTGAACGTATGTCCAAAGAATCAAGGAATTTATCGAATAATCTGCGTAAATTGAACCGTTTTGAAACAAATCGGATTAATTTTGAGAGAAACTGATAAACTTTGTTTGAATTGACAAAATACAATAAATTCATAAAAAGCGACAGGACAAATCCATGACCGATACGATAGATACATTAGACCCTAAGCAATACATCCTAATTAAAGGCGCACGCGTCAATAATTTAAAAAATTTGAGTGTGGCGATTCCTCGCAATAAACTGGTGGTTATCACGGGTTTATCGGGTTCAGGTAAGTCTTCGTTAGCATTTGATACGTTATTTGCCGAAGGGCAACGAATGTATGTGGAGAGCCTCAATTCGTATGCTCGGCAGTTTTTGGGCAGGATGGAAAAGCCCGAAGCCGACTATATTCGAGGCATTTCGCCGGCGATTGCTGTGGAACAAAAAGTAAATACACGAAATCCACGTTCGACCGTTGGCACAACGACCGAAATTTATGATTATCTCAAGTTATTATTTGCACGATTAGGCAAGACAATTTCGCCGCTATCTCATCAGGAAGTGCGCCGAGATACGATAACGGATGTTGTTAATTTTTTGAAAACAAAACCAGAAGGTACACGTTTCATGGTGCTTTGTCCGTTAGTGATTCACGAAGGACGAACACTGACCGAAGAACTGAAAATTTTGTTACAAAAAGGATTTTCGAGGGTCGTTTTGGATGGTCAAACCGAATATTTAGAAGATATTTTAAAACAATCGGATGAAATAAAATCCAGTGCCATATTTATTTTGATTGATAGAAATGCCGTCAAGTTAGAGGATGAGGATTATGATTTTCGGATAGGGGATTCGGTCAAAACGGCTTTTGAGGAAGGAAAGGGCGAGTGTTGCATTTCGATACCCGAAGTGGGCGATTTTTTGTTTTCGGATAAGTTTGAGGCTGATGGCATGATATTTGAGGAGCCGAGCATCAATTTTTTTAGTTTTAATAATCCGTATGGAGCGTGCAAAACGTGCGAAGGATTTGGGACGGTCGTTGGGATTGACCCAAGACTCGTGATTGATGAGAGTTTATCGGTGCATGATGGCACAATTATTCCGTGGCGAAGCGATAAAATGCAGGAGGAATGGCTTCGACCTTTGCTTAGGAAAGGCATCGAATTTGATTTTCCGATTCATCGGGCATATGAAGACCTGACCGATGCTCAAAAACAACTCCTGTGGGATGGAAATGACTATTTCACTGGATTAACCGAGTTCTTTGATTTTCTGGATAGAAATGTGCATCAAATTAAATATCGGGTCATGCTTTCGCGTTACCGAAATAAGGTCGTTTGCCCTGATTGTCAAGGAACAAGGCTCAGAAAAGATGCACAATACGTCAAATTTGCCAAAAAATCTATTTCGGAGATTGTTTTGATGTCCATTGAGAAATTGTATCGTTTTTTTCAGGAAGTAGAACTTGACGAACGAGAACAGAAAATAGCGCAGCGTTTGCTGACAGAAATCCAAAACCGATTGGGCTATCTGAATCAAGTGGGATTAGGTTATTTAACGCTGAATCGCTTGACGGCAACGCTTTCGGGAGGCGAATTTCAACGCATCAAATTGGCGACTTCGTTGGGGAGTGCTTTGGTCGGTTCGATGTATATTCTGGACGAGCCAAGCATCGGTTTGCATCCAAGAGATACGCAAAATCTGGTTTCCGTGCTGAAACATTTACGAGATTTAGGAAATACGGTCATTGTGGTCGAACACGAAGAGGAAGTTATCAAAAGTAGCGACCAAATCATTGATATTGGGATGGATGCCGGCAGTTTGGGGGGAAATCTTATTTTTCAGGGAACAGTTGCCGAATTGATGAGCGAAGGCGCAAAAGGTTACACCGCCGAATATATGCAAGGCAAACGGGAAGTACCGTTGCCTGCCAAAAGACGAAAATTGACCAAATTTTTGACCATCAAAAATGCAAACGGACATAATCTGAAAAATGTAAAGGTCAAAATTCCATTGCATGGCATGACCGTAGTAACTGGAGTAAGTGGTTCAGGAAAAAGTACATTGATTCAAAAAGTGTTGTATCCTACGCTGTCTTTTCATTTGGGTTTGGGTTATGTTGGGGAATATGAACCTGCGACTCTTTCGGGTGATATAGACTCGATTACGGGTGTGGTCATGATTGACCAAAACCCGATTGGTAAGTCATCTCGCTCAAATCCAGTAACTTATGTGAAGGCATACGATGCGATTCGGACTATATTTGCCAAACAGGTGCTGGCTATGCAACGAGGTTATAAAGCGGGAATGTTTTCGTTTAATACCGAAGGCGGACGGTGCGAAACCTGTCAAGGCGAGGGATTTATCAAAGTCGAAATGCAGTTTATGGCAGATATTTTGCTGACGTGCGAATCGTGCAAAGGCAAACGCTTTAAACAAGAAGTTCTTGACGTGATGTACCGAGAGCGCAATATTTCTGATGTCTTGGGCATGAGCGTCAGCGATGCGATTACGTTTTTTGAGAACGAACCCAAAATTATCGAAAAATTACAACCGCTCGAAGATGTGGGCTTGGGCTATATCAAATTAGGGCAATCTTCCGCAACTTTGAGTGGAGGCGAAGCGCAACGCGTCAAATTGGCTTCTTTCTTGACCAAAGGCAACCGCACCAAAGAACATTTGTTATTTATTTTTGATGAACCCACAACAGGATTACATTTTCATGATATTCGGAAATTATCCGATGCCATGAACGCCCTCATCAAAATCGGACACAGCATTATTGTTATTGAACATAATCCTGAAATGATTAAAGCAGCCGATTGGATCATTGACCTCGGTCCCGAAGGAGGCGAGCAGGGCGGTAGAGTTTGTTTTGAGGGCAGACCCGAAGATATGATTCATCTGACCGATAATCATACTGCCAAATTTATCCGTGAAAAGTTGGGTTAAATACCCCACATAAAATTAATTTTTAGTGCTGAATATGGTATAATATAATGATTATCAAGTGGTTATGGTGCATGAATACGGATAGTTCTATTTGCGATTGTGTGGAATATGAATCGGCTCAAGTTCTATTTTTGGTCATTGACCACTCCATCAGGAATTAATACCAAGCGTAATTTGTTTACTTGTAAAACCCAAAAAAAAGCGTAATATTTGTATGAAATCACGTATGTACTTTCGGATGTCATCAATCGTTCGTATATTGTTGAGAACGAAGTTTTTAAGGACTTGAATAAGCCTAAAAATAACATCAAAATCATATATTCGGAACGCATTATTATATCGGGCTGAAAAGCGGATTCAGACGCACGAATCGTTCGATGACCATTCCGAAAAATGTAGCACATAATCCCGAAATCAAAAAAAACTCCATAACTGGCTAATTGACTGATTTCGACATCTTTAGAATTTCCCATTTGACTGATGATAATTTAAACAACATTGATATGAAGCGAATTATTTTACTTGTAATGATACTTAGCTTGGGGTTGTGTCGGAACGACCTGTACGCTCAGGGGGGCGAACTGAAACATTATGTGGATGCCGAAAATTACTTTAAGGCGGGTAATTGGGTGAAAGCCATGTCCGAGTATCAGAAAGCCCTCAAGACCGCCGATGCGAGTAGTTCCAATATTTTTAAATACCATTTTCAGATTGCCGTATGCCATTACAGAACCAAAAATGCGGATGAGGCGATACAAGCGGCACGAAAAAGTCTGCAAGCCAAAGAAGATTTTGTCCCTACTTATACGTTGTTGGCAGAACTTTACGGCAGAACTAAAAAGTTTGATGAGGCGAACAGTGCGCTCGAATCTGCATTCAAATACGAAAACGAACCCGCCAAGCAGGTCAGTTATATGGTACGGGTCATGAAATTTTATGCCAAGAGAGGCAATTTTGATGTCGCCTTAGAGAAAATCAAGAAAGCCCGCGAGGTTGCGCCCAAAGACCCGATTGTCAATTATTACTATGCCAAAATTTCTAACCAAAATGGAAATTATCAAGATGCCAAAACCGCCATTAATGGCATCGAAGAAAGCCTAAAAACCATGCAACAAAAGGAATACGCCCGCTATTATTTCGAGTTGGGAGTTGCTGCCTATAATCTCAAAGAATTTCAGGAAGCCAATAAAGCCTTTCAGAAAGCCGAGTGGGGACCTTTTATTGCACAAATCAGAAAATATAAGCCCGAATATTTCTTGTCCATTGCCAATGCGTATTTCAAGGTTCACGAAAACGAAATCAGCCGAGAATATGTTGATAAAGCATTAGAAGTACAGGAATCGTATCCTTTTGCACACGTAATGATGGCACAATTAGCCAAACGAGAAAACGAAGACCCTGCCGCCATGATTGAAAGCCTGAAAACGGCTGCCTCGCACGAAACGAATTTTGTCAAAAAAGTACAACTTTACGATAAAATTGCCGAATTACAAATTGACTCCAAACAATATGAAGCCTGTCTAAAAACATTAGAAGAATCCCTCAAAATCAAAAGCGATGACCCCACCGCATGGTTTGAAAAAGCCATCGCACTTTACAAAATGGGACGATACAAGGACGCTGCCGATACATTAAACACCATTCTCAAGAAAATTACCGACAAACGAGTCAGAGCCAATATGCACTTTCTCTTAGGATTGTGCAACAAAAAAGATAATAATTTAGAACCCGCAAAACGAGCATTTTATGTGGCGTTGCAAAGTTCTTTGAGAAATGCCGCCTCTCTCGAAATTCGGGAAGTCGAAAAAGCACTCAACCAAAAACCTGACGAAAAACCCGATTTTGAAGAATAAATTTTGAAGAATTATTTGACGACAAACATAGACTTACGCCACCACCGTAAGTCTATGTTTTTTTCAACCGAGCAATAATTCACGCCCGATTTGACAATCCAAACATTTTTTCTGGGAACAAGAATTATGGTACAATTCCAAGAGTGCCTGACTCTCATAAGCGGTGCGATTTTGCATCTTGGAGGCAGCCCATAATCGAGTAATTTGATTATTTTCCGCAGGTAATTCTACCAAAATTTGAAGTGCTTTTTGCACAAATTCGGGCTGGTCTTTTGCCTGCCCATAACACACCAATATTGGGCAAATGACATTCAGGATGAGATTATCCACACTCGACTTGCCGAAGGTCATGGGCTTAGAAATTTCTTTGCCAAAATCATAATGTTTTTGCCAATATTCAGGCAACCGAACGACAAATAATTTTCGGAGTTGCGCCAGGTTTTCGGCAAAAATAATTTTGGTAAAATTCATGTTTTTGGAGCTAACCAACGCCATAAATTGCGCCAGCCGAACGGTCGGGAAATTTGCAGGACGCATACGCATAAATTTCCAATCTGAACGCCTTAATTGTGCATCCCAAAGCTGGTATTTATGTGCCAAAAATTGATATTCTTTTTGCAATTTCTGGACAGTAATATCGGCTGGAATGTCCTCCAGAAATCCAGCTTGCCCAAACAATAAACTCTCGATTTGTAGCTGATTATCAGCGTGTTTTGAAATAATTTTTAGCGAAATGGCTTTTGCCAAACGCAAGAAATTTTCGTTATTTTTCTTAAATCCAAAATGCTCTGCCAGTCGTTGATAAAACGTAGCTTCCCAATCAAATTCATTTCGATACCATACGCTTTGAATGTCTTTTGCCTTGCGTGAAAGACGAGTTATTAATGCCGTATCTTGCGTATTTTTCAGAATCTTTTCCGAAACTTTATGTATCTCCCCTTCACAAGGAATATCAGCCTGCGAATGCTTCAAAAGCGCATATTTTTCAAGCATCAACGGAGCAATTCGAGGTTTGAGTTCCAGCACTGGAATCGGCGACCCATCACCACGACAAATCGTATTTTTGGGCAAGTTATTTTCGTAAACAACGTGCAAAATGACCGTATCATATTGGCGGTTTTTGTGATGCTGATGCGCCAGCCAATCCGAAGTTTTTTGATGAATCTCGACCATCCCAACCCACTTGATTTCGCCGATAATCACGCACGCATTTTCAAAATCTGCACCTGCATCTCGATTGATTTTGCCCAAGTCAATAATTTGTACTTTTTCATGATGGGTGGTCATTAAATCGCTTGCATCAAAATCATAATGTTGCCAGATGAAAGCTAAAAATTGCTCGTTCATATCTTATTTTTTTGATATAAATCACAAAAAGTAATGAAGTATTTGACTTTGATACAAAGCACTTGTTTTCAGGTAATTACATCATTTCAATATATATTACTTGCTGCTATGTACTATTTTTCATGTAAGAATATGAATTTTTTATGTTTTTTTACCACTTTTTGCTGATTTTTCAACAGTATTATGTTGATGAACTTGATAGAGGCAAGCCGTAATTTTATAATTTTTTAATTAATTTTGATTTTTAGACATGGCTAAACTTTTTTTTAAGTAAATCGTAAAATAAAATATAAAAAATTAACAAACTGATTATCAACAATGGACGAGAAGATATTAATTGCCTTTGGCTTGACGGTCTTTGCGGGCTTATCAACTGGAATCGGCAGCATTATGGCATTATTCATTAAAGAACGAAACTATAAATTCCTGACCGTAGCCATGGGTTTTTCGGCGGGTGTGATGGTTTATGTGTCTTTTGTCGAATTATTCGCCGAAGCAAATCGCTCACTTTCAGAGGCTTATGGCAATACGTTGGGCGCATGGATTACGACCGCTTCATTTTTTGGAGGCATCGGCATCATCATGATTATTGACAAATTAGTGCCTTCGGTCGAAAATCCACACGAATTTCCGCACGAAGATTCCAAAACAGGCGAAATCGTCCAGAAAAATCAAAAATTATTACGGGTTGGTACTTTTACTGCCGTTGCCTTGGCGATTCATAATTTCCCCGAAGG
>CAZNYR010000002.1:34454-56673 GCA_964577275.1 uncultured Cytophagales bacterium
GCATCGCCACTTTTGCCAGCGGATTACGAGATATGAGCCTCGCCATTCCCATCGCTATTGCTGTCGCTATTCATAATATTCCCGAAGGAATTGCGGTTTCCATGCCCGTTTATTATGCCACAGGAAGCAAGAAAAAGGCGTTCTGGTATTCTTTTTTGTCGGGCGTTGCCGAGCCTGTCGGTGCCGTGTTGGGCTTTTTACTCTTGCGCTCTTTTTTTAATGACCTGACTTTCGGCATCTTATTTGCTGGTGTCGCAGGCATTATGGTTTTTATTTCGCTCGACCAACTCTTGCCTGCCGCCGAAGAATATGGCGAGCATCACTTAGCGATTTACGGTTTAATTTCTGGAATGGGCGTTATGGCGTTCAGTTTGTTGCTTTTTCAATAATTTTTGCGTATCTCGTATTTTATGTTATACTGGATACTTTTGATGCTGGCAATTACGTGCGAAGTCATCGGCACAATTTGCATGAAACTTTCGGATGGGTTTACCAAACCCATTCCATCTATCTTATTGTTTGTGTTTTATGTCTTGAGTACCATTTTATTGGTTTATGCCCTCAAAAAAATAGAAATGAGCGTGGCATATTCCATTTGGTCAGGCATTGGCACGGCAGTTATTGCTTTCGTGGGCATTTGGTATTTTGGCGAACCCACCAACTGGATAAAAATCGTTTCTATTATTTTGATTATTTTGGGTGTGATTGGGTTGAACCTAACAGGACATTAAACTTCAATCAAAAGTTGTTTTGTATTTTCTTGATAATCAATAACATATACTCAATATAATTCATCATTTTAATGGAAACACTTACGATGTATTATCTCGTTGGCTTCGTGGTTATCCTCCACTTTGCCATTGGGATTGCCTATTTAATTTATAAAATTAGGACGGCTTCCACATCATCCGAAAATCCCAAAACTAAGTCAAAAACTGAAACGTAATATTTTACAGTAAAATAGAACTTTTTATAGTTTTTTTTGTGAAATGAGCCTAAAAACCCACTACTTTCAGGCTCGTTTTTTATTCTACTATTTTTTGAACTGACTGGCAACCTCCGGATTTTTGAAATCTGTGGTATAATCATAAAATCCGATGCCTGATTTTACGCCTAAATTTCCAGCCTGAACCATATTGACCAACAACGGACAAGGCGCATATTTCGGATTTCCGAACCCTTCATAAAGTACGTTAAGGATTGATAAACAGACATCTAAGCCAATAAAATCTGCCAAACGCAAAGGTCCCATCGGGTGTGCCATGCCTAATTTCATGACCGTATCAATTTCTTGAACGCCTGCTACGCCCTCAAATAACGAATAGATTGCTTCATTAATCATAGGCATTAAAATTCGGTTCGCCACAAAACCCGGATAATCGTTTGCTTCGACAGGAATTTTATCAATATTTTGAGTTAATTCCGTAATCACTTTGGTGGTTTCAGCACTGGTCGAATAGCCTCGAATAATCTCGACCAATTTCATGACAGGCACAGGATTCATAAAGTGCATTCCGATAACTTTTTCGGGGCGTTGAGTTTGGGCAGCGATTTTAGTAATCGAAATCGAAGAGGTATTGCTCGCCAAAATAGCCGATTTGGGCGCAAGTTCATCAATTTGCCGAAAGATGCTGGCTTTGATGTCCAAGTTTTCCGAAGCCGCCTCAATGACCAAATCCGAAGCAGGAATGACATCCCGCATTTGGGTTGAAGTATTCAGATTGCTTAATGTTTGATGCTTTTCAGCCTCCGAAATGAGTGCTTTTTTTAGCTGACGGTCTAAATTTTTGGTGATGGTTTGTCGTGCTTTTTCGAGGGCTTGCTCCGAAATATCGACCAAATTGGTGCGGTAATTGTTCATCGCAAAAACGTGTGCAATCCCGTTGCCCATCGTTCCTGCGCCGATGACGGTAATCGTTTTCATGTAATTTTTATATTTAATCGTTTATTGGAAAATTTCGATTCAAAGATAACTTAGATTCAAGAAGTAAATATAACTTTTTGTGAAAAAGAAATTTGGCGAGGTCATTAAAAAAAAATGTTCCGTATTCCTTTTTATTCAGGAAAATGAATCAATATTTCAAGGTTGTTTAAAAAATTTGTGGAAAGCTGTTTTTTTAAAGCGCAGATTCAACTGACAAATGCTACTTTTTAATGCTGATTTCGTCCGTTCCAAAGCCCGATTTCGTAAGCCAGCGGAGCCACAAAATCAATGATAAAATTCTGTCTAAAATAGTCATTACGAGTGAGTTGTGTGATATTTTTGAATCCAAACCAAAATGTCCGTAAAAATCGCCACGTATATTTCAGGAAATTTTCAGGCAAACCCGAAATCCCAAAAGTTCGATGAAAAGACAAGCCCGTAACGTACCATCGGCGCACAAACCACCACGCCGATAACTGTTCAGGACTGACCAAGTGATGCACCTGAAAAGCAGGGTTAAAGCCAATTTTATAGCCTTTTTTTCGCATCCGAACCTGCAAATTTGTTTCTTCGCCGATGATAAATTTTTTGCCTATCCGTCCAATATCCGTCCGAAAACCGCCTAATTCTACCAAAACACTGCGCCGAATTGCCATGATACCTGCCGAAGCAAATAAATCAGACGGAAGCACCTGAATTTCAGTAAGTTGGTTATAATTTGTCCCCCAATCCTCTCGAAACCATTGGGGGCGTGGCGTGCGATGTAAGGCGTGATAAATTCCACCAAAACATTGAAAATCAAAGTGTTGTATCGTATATTTGGCTTGGGCTATCAAATCGGGGAAAGCCAACGTATCATCATCCAAATAAATTAACCAATCGGTAGAGCAGACTTGAAAACCGCAATTTCGGGCATGACTTAATCCCAATTTGGATTCATAAACTAACTGAAAATCAGTAAATTCCGAAGCAAATTGACGGCAAATTTCGTCTGTATCATCAGCCGAACAATTATTGACAACCAAAATTTTAAAATTTGTATCTGTCTGATTTAGAAGAGATTGCAAACAATTTTGGAGTTCATGCGCCCGATGATGCGTACAAATAATTACGGTCAAATTGATGTGCATACTTTGCTCCTGATTGAGATATAACTTTCTGATTTTCAGTATATTAATTTGTATAACTGTATTTTTAGGATAGTGCCACCGCCATGGCTATCGCCCCGACCACAAAACAATATATCGAGAAATAATACAATTTGCCATGCTTCACTAAATTTAGCATCCATTTACAGGCGACCACGCCCGTCAGAAAAGCCACGAAAAAACCGACCAACAAGACGGCAACCGAAATGCTTTCTTGCGAAGTTGAAACTTCTGTATAGTCCTTGATTTCCAACAAAGTAGCACCGAAAATGGGCGGCAAAACCATCAAAAAGGAGAAGCGTGCCGATTTGGTTTTGTCGGTTTTCAGAAGCAAGGCGGTGGCAATCGTTGCCCCCGAACGCGAGATGCCGGGCATGATAGCCACCGCTTGCGCCAAGCCCACCACGAAGGCTTTGCCGAAAGTAATTTCTGCGTCCTGATGTGGCTTGACGTAGTGCGTGAGCAAAAGTAAACAGGCTGTAAACCAGAGCATTGCGCCAACTAATAAGATATTTCCCTGAAAAAAAACTTCGATTTCGTCCTTGAAAAATAATCCGATAATGCCTACGGGAATCATGGAAAGTAAAATTTTGAAAGCAAACAACGTAGATTCGTTGCGTTCAAATTTCAGTAAATCCTTGATAATCAATAAAATATCATGTCTAAAAATAACCATCGTACTTAGTGCCGTTGCCGAATGCAACACGGCAGTCAATAACAAATTATCATCCGCCGAAAGTCCTTGGGCATCCGACAAAATCGCCTCCGCCAGCGCAATATGTCCGCTACTGCTGACGGGCAAAAATTCGGTCAAACCCTGAATGATTCCTAAAATAATCGCATCTAAAATATCCATCGTATCATTTTTGAAAAGTTGTCCAAAACGAGGCGAAACTAAGATTTTCTTTTGGCAAAAAGATTACTTTATCGTATTTTTTGGCGTTTATCTGGTAATAAAATGTTAAACCTGTTGTCATATTACACAAAAATTGAGTAGTTTCGTTCTGTTAAAAGAACACATTTTTGTATTAATTTTTTAAAATTAAAACCCACTTTTAGTTATGTTATTAAATCAAATTGTACTTCGAGGATTTTTGATGATGGTTTTTGTGATGGGTCTGAACTCCTTTGTTTCGGCGCAGGGCGAAATATCCAAAGAGGAATTGACCAAATACGTTGATGTCATGGATTCGATTAATGTGTTAAAAAAGGAATTTAACACCAAATTGAATGACATGGTCAAGAATAACGAAAATTTGACCGCAAAACGATACAACGAAATCAAAAAAGGCACAGGCGCAAAACCTACGGAAGCCGAGCAAAAAGCCTATGACGAGATTGTAGCCGCCATTACAGCTTCCACCAAAGACATCCAAGAAAAATCACAGGCAATGATTAAGGATAAAGAAATGTTGGGCGCAATGACCTACAACAAAGTCCGAAAAGCACTCAAATCTGCCGAAAAAGCAGACATCGAAACCCGTATGAAAGCCATCCGAGTTGCCAAAGGTACTTATGACGAGAATGCCGAAGAAGAAGAGGAATAGAAATCCCCACTTCGATTAGGAATACAAAAGCCCTGCGACACAATAACCGTGATGCAGGGCTTTTTTGGATTAATTTTGAATACTGATTTGATTAATTAACAATCCTTGAAAGGACACGGAATGGCTTTGCCCCGCCGAATGCCTTTCTTTTTTGAGGCACAAGAAGAATCTGCCAGCAAAGGCAATAGCACTAAACAACAGATTATCAGTCTTTTACTGATTATTTTTTTGTGATATTTCATGAGATTTATTAGCGTTTTTTCATCCGTCTATCGGCGGGTTTTTTATTGTTTCGTTTTTTGTGTTCGCCATAATTGACAGGCTTATGTAGCCATTTGCCCGGTGTCCAGGGCGTGCGTGGATTGTGATAACAACTGGTTAGCCCACTCAACAAAAAACACATCAAAAGTCCCGAAAGCAACAGCAATCTTGTTTTTTTCATATCTTTAGCATTAGGTATCGCCCCAAACTTACCACATCCGTACACGGTCTAACTTGCGGTAATCTTTGGTCGATTTTTTATTTTTTTGCGTATAACCGCTTGCCGTCAGTCGGGCTTTTCCCGAACAGGCAGGCAAAATAAGGCTCACAGCAAGCCCCATTAGCACTAAAAAAATTATTTTTTTCATAAAAAAGTTTCTAAAATGTCTGCTCAAAATCACTCATTTATAATACGGGCAAATTTGGTAAATATTGCCGAGAAAAGTATTTCGTCCGTCAGTTTATCGGTCAAAAATGGACGAATTGTAGCACTCGAACCCTGCACCCAACCCGTTGAAAATTATATCCTTCAGGGTTTTATTGATGCACACGTACACATCGAAAGTTCGATGGTCATTCCCTCCGAATTTGCGCGGATGGCGGTACGATATGGCACAGTGGCGACAGTATCCGACCCCCACGAAATAGGAAACGTTTTAGGCGTAAATGGAGTTCGTTTTATGATTCGGAATGGCGAAAAAGTACCTTTCAAATTTTATTTTGGCGCACCATCTTGCGTGCCTGCCACCCCTTTTGAAACCGCAGGAGCAACCATTACTGCCCAAGACATCGAACAACTTTTTGAGCAAGAAAAAAGCATCAAATATTTGGCTGAAATGATGAATTATCCAGCCGTATTGTCTGATAATGAGGAAGTTATACAAAAATTAAACATCGCCAAAATCTATGGAAAAGTCATTGACGGACACGCTCCCGCTTTGCGAGGCAAGGACGTAAAAAAATACGCTTCGGCAGGCATTTCGACTGACCATGAATGTGTTACCAAAGAGGAAGCCTTAGAAAAATTACAGGCGGGCATGAAAATTCTGATTCGGGAAGGAAGTGCCGCCAAAAATTTTGATGAACTCATTGGTTTATTGCCCCAACATTACGAAAATATCATGTTTTGTTCCGATGATAAACATCCCGATAATTTGGTCGAAGGACACATCAACCAACTGGTTATCAGAGCAATAGCATTAGGAATGGATGTATTCAAAGTCTTACAATGTGCCAGTGTCAATCCCATAACCCATTACGGCTTGGAGGTCGGACAACTACAAATCGGAGACCCCGCCGATTTTATTTTGGTTGATAACTTACAGAATTTCAAGGTATTAGCCACCTACATTGACGGCGAAAAAGTAGCGGAAAATGGACAGACTTTCATCAAATCCATCAAGTCCGAAACACCCAATTATTTTCGGACGGCTTTAAAAATACCCTCACAATTTGAAATTCAGGCAAAATCGGATAAAATTCGTGTCATTGAAGCCCTTGATGGCGAATTAATGACGAATGAAATTTCGGCTAAGGCAAAAATCATAGCGGGCAAAGCAGTAGCCGATACGGCACAGGATATTCTAAAATTGGCAGTCGTCAATCGTTACGAAAATGCCGAGCCAGCTCTGGCTTTTATCAAAAATTTTGGGCTGAAATCTGGGGCGATAGCCTCTTCGGTCGGGCATGATTCGCATAACATTACGGCAGTCGGGGCAACGGATACTGAACTATGCCAAGCCGTGAACTTAGTCATTGAAAATCAGGGCGGTATCGCCGCAGTTTTTGGGCAAGAACGCATGATTTTGCCCCTGCCAGTGGCGGGGATTATGAGCGCAAATGATGGCTTTGAAGTTGCCCAAAAATACCAACAAATTGATGAATTTGTCAAGTCAAAAGGCACGACCCTAAGTGCGCCATTTATGACGCTGGCATTCATGGCGTTGCTGGTCATTCCAGACCTCAAATTAAGCGATAAAGGGCTTTTCAGCGGTAAAAAATTTGCCTTTACCGAGTTATTTCAATAAATTTTTGGAGGTAAATCAGTAAGGATGATACCTAATTCCAGAATCCAGCTCGCTGAAAACGATGTGCCACCCGATTCAGGTCTAAGCCAAAATCTTGATTAACAGCATATTGCATCAATTTTTTGGCAGAATCCTGATGAATTTCTGGACATTGTAGATTCGATTTTCGGATAATTTCCTGAATATTGGTCGTATCAAACTTGAAAGGTTCGGTCAATAAATAATCCTGAAATATATCGGCTCTTTCATAATACATTTGTTCGATAACATTCAGATTTTCAGGTTGTTGGGCTACTGCTTCGATGCCCGTAACCTTCAGAACTTGGGCGGCACCTTGCAAAAATTCGACAAAAGACATATTTTTTTCATGGACTAAATGAAAGCTCTCTTCAGGATGATTTTTTGTACAAATTTGATAAAGTAATTTTACTACATAATCCACAGGAACAATATTTTGTCCGCTATTCGTATCAAAAATGGCACGCAATCCAATGGCTACGGTTTGCGTTTTCATCCGTTCGGTGGAGCGCAGATGAAATAATTTTGCCATCCATAAAAAGCTAAATAATGTATAAAAAACATCAAATTTTGGTGTGCAACCAATAGGGTTTTCGAGCAATCTTCCGCAGACAATCGAAGGGCGAAAATACCGACAGCGCACCGATGATGTCGCCGAAAAATCTTTTACTAAGTTCTCTGCCAACAACTTAGACTTTTCGTAGGGATTCCGAAATCCTCCTTCCAAATTGCCGTAAGTGGGCAAAATATTTCCCGTTGCTCTGCCCGAAGCGTAAGCCGTACCGACAAAATCAAATTCTTTGAGGTCTAAAGTTTGAATCAACTTTAATAAATTTTTTGTGCCATTTACGTTGGCTTCGTAAGTTCGTTTGGCGGTGCGTTCGTCATTTTTCAGGTCGGGCAATGCCGCTAAATGAAAAAAATAATCTATCGACACGGATTGTACTTTTCTAAGGTCATCAGGATTTGGAATCACGTTTTGATTTAACAAATCAAATTCGAGAAATTCGATTTTGTGCATCACATAATTTCGGATTTGGTCATTTTGCTCGTCCGAAATGGCTAAATAATCCTGTCCTTCGGCATCATAAATTTCCAAGACACGTTGAGCGATGGATTTGCCGTGCTTGTTTCTGCCTGTCAAAAATATGTGTAAGTCATTGATTCTGTGTAAGTTTTGTTTCAGAATTTCAAACCAAAGATTTCTTCCTAAAAGTCCCGTTACTCCCGTGATGACGATGTTGTTCATGAATTTGTAATTTAATTTACCAACTGATTTTATGGCGTTTTTATCAAAAATAACAAAAAAAAATAGATTCGGTCAGATTGGCATACGATGCAGAAATCACAATGTAATAATTTATAAAGTTTTCGTATTTTTAGTATTTTAAATGCACGATATGGGTATTTTTAGCCTGTGATTTGAGGTGCCGGATTCGGTAATTATTTTGTAAGATTTAAAAAACTATTATAAAACATAACATATTGATTATCAATATTTTGTGTAATATTTATTAAGAATTAAAATTATTATGGCGGTGGCGATAAAAATTGTAAAAAACTCTTATATTTGAGTTCATACTGTAACTAAATTTTAAACCGTATAACTTTATGGAAGAAGTGAATATTAATAAGTGGCATATGCCCTACGACCCAGACCCGAAATACAGCAAACGTGTGGCGTATTTTTGTATGGAATTTGCCATCCACCAAGCCCTGAAAATCTATTCAGGTGGTTTGGGCTTTTTGGCAGGCTCGCATATGCGTAGTGGTTATGAACAAAAACAAAACATGGTGGGGATTGGAATGCTCTGGAAATACGGGTATTATGACCAAGTTCGGCGCAGCAATCGGCAGATGGAAGCCCGTTATGTGAAGAAATTTTATAGTTTTTTAGAGCCTACTGATATTATTGTTCCTGTTTATATTGACCGTCATTTGGTTTATGTCAAGGCACTTTATTTATCTCCTGAAGTCTTCGGAACTGTACCGATGTACTTTTTGACCACAGATATACCCGAAAATGATTATTTGGCGCGCACCATTACGCACAAATTGTATGATTCGGATACGTCTGCTCGGATTGCACAAAATATCGTCTTGGGCATTGGCGGTGCGAAAGTAATTGATGCACTTGGAGGCGTAGATATTTATCACATGAACGAAGGTCATGCTTTGCCGTTGGCGTTCCATTTGTATTCTAAGTATCACGATATTCATGAGCTAAAGAAGCATATTGTTTTTACGACACACACGCCAGAGGCAGCAGGCAATGAGGAGCATAATATCCACATGTTGGAAAAGATGGGCTTTTTTGCCTACCATCCTATGGATACCGTCCGCAAAATTACGGGCGTTACAGGCGATATGTTTAGTCATACGTTGGTGGCGTTGCGATTAGCCAAAATTGCGAATGGCGTATCTAAATTGCATGGCGAAGTGGCACGGGAAATGTGGAGTCAATATCAAGATACAGGGATTTGTGAAATTACACACATTACCAATTCGCAAAATCAGAAATATTGGCAAGATGCCAAATTAGCACGTTACACCAATGAAGGTCGGAACGAAAAAATAATCGAGCGCAAGAAAGAACTTAAGCATACACTTTTTGAGTTGGTGGCAAATCGGACGGGCAAATTATTTTCGGATGATGTCTTTACTTTGGTTTGGGCAAGACGTTTCGCCGCCTATAAGCGCGCCGATATTATGCTCAAGGACGAGGAGCGATTCCACAAATTAATTAACAATTCAAAATATCCAATTCAAATTATTTGGTCAGGAAAACCTTATCCAACTGACCATGGAGCAGTTTCGACTTTTGATAATTTGATGGCAACCTTCGAGAAAGTACCAAATTGTACGGTTTTGACGGGATATGAACTGTTTTTGTCGCAACGCCTAAAAAAAGGCTCGGATGCTTGGTTAAATACGCCTCGAATTTATCGGGAGGCTTCAGGAACAAGTGGCATGACTGCGGCGATGAATGGAAGTATAAATATCTCAATACCAGATGGTTGGGTACCTGAATATGCCATTCATGGACAAAATACATTTCTGATTAATCAGGGCGACCCCGCCAAAGGACAGGAAGACCAAGACTGGACAGTGTGTCAGAATTTGTATGATATTTTGGAAAATGAAGCATTGCCCTTGTATTATGACCATCCAGATAAATGGGTGGAAATGATGAAGGAAAACATCTCGACTGTCGTGCCTCAATTTGGCTCGAATCGTATGGCAGATGAATATTATACCAAATTATTTAATTACGAACCTGTTTTGTAAGTAGATTAAAAATTCCTTTGGCGGTAAAAAAAATTTTCGCCAAAGGTTTTTTTATCCATTGATTTTATCTATTGAACAACCAAAATTAGCGCATCACGGCTTTATTTCTCAAAAACCATTTTTTCGAGGCGCGAAGTTTTTCGGTCAATGATGACCAAATAACTCATTAATCCAGCCAAAATCACCGAAATTACCGCCACCACGACATAAATCTTGCCCTCCGCCCGAAAAGTATCTGCCATTTCGATTTCTGAATTTTGGTAGTCGGTTTCCGAAATCGGAATTTTATCTTCTTGTGCCGATACATTTAATGTCCAGCACAAAACCATAAAAAATATTATTTTTTTAATAATTAATATCATTTTATTTATTTTTAAGTACTCGTTCAAATTTAGTTTATAGTTTGATTGGAGTATAATTTCTTGATTTTCAAATAATTACATCGTCTTAATACGCAATACTACTTAATCAATTTCTAACACCTGATTTTGAATTTTTTGAAGTCTTGCCCGAACCGAAGTAATCCACACGCCCAACAGTATCCAGCCGATGACCGCAGGATAAAAGACCAATCGTAAGTTGGAATCCAAATCATAGGCATTAAATCCGGGATTTCCTCCATTGCCCGGATGCAGGGAATCGGTCAAACGGGGCAAAATGAAAATCAAGGGGATATAAA
Organism: uncultured Cytophagales bacterium; assembly: GCA_964577275.1. Taxonomy (GTDB): domain Bacteria; phylum Bacteroidota; class Bacteroidia; order Cytophagales; family Thermoflexibacteraceae; genus UBA2561. Next base: position 45,347 of record CAZNYR010000002.1, read on the forward strand.
CCGCAAAGGCAAAAATATTATAAACCGCACTGATTCTGCCTCTTTGTTGCTCGTCTTCAAGGGAATTTCGTAATAATAAATAGGCAAAATAAATCAGCAGCGCAACCGCCGAAGCATTTTGTTTGGGGTCGTTACTCCAAAAACTTCCCCACGTAAATTTTGCCCAGACCATGCCTGTCAGCAAGCCCAAAAGCCCGAAAACAATACCTGTATTTGCGCTTTCGACCGCCCAAATATCGTGATGCGCCTTGGCACTGCCCAAATACCGTACCGAATGAACGACCGAAAGAGCCAATAACACCATCATTCCGAACCACATCGGGACGTGGAAATGTAAGTTTCGGATGCTTTCGTTCAGAATGTTGAGGCGCGGAACATCGAAAAGTAAACCGCCCCAAAGGGTATAAAAAACCAAAATTACCGTCAGGATTTTCCACCAATTTTTTGCTATCATTATTGTATCTGGAGTAGGAGTTTTTGAGTATGCCTGAAAATTTTTGCAAAAATACGAAACGATTGTCCAGAAAGTAGCGTGGAAGGGTATTTTTTAGGAAAGACTCCATTTTTTGGGAAATAAAGATATTCGACTTCGTACACAAGAATTGATGCCCACTAATAAATTTTTCAATATACTTGAAAACCAGAAGAGCATGAAAACAGAGAACCAGCTTTTTTTGATTCCGTATCACATAAACCAATGATTTTCAGTAGGTTAATGCTGAATTAAGATTCTATCGGGCTACGAATGTACTGGATTTTTAAGAAATTTTTTGACCTAAAAATCAAACATTTACGGCAACTATTTACTATCCACCCCAAAAAAAAATAACTAAAAACTCTGTGCCTGACGCTGGCTCAAACCCATAAAGTGAAGCTAAAAATGCGTTTCGTTTATCCATCCAAATGCGTCAGATAACCGAAAGTTTTTAGAAAATAATCGTAATATTGCGTTTATTATAAATGTTGGCTAAATTTTTTAAGAAACAACACAATCAACAAAGAATGTGAAAATAAAAAGTGTAAAATCTTTCCGTTTTTGGTACAAAGAAGCCCTATATTTTGCATGAATTTAAAATGACTTCGAGCTTGATTTTTAGGAAATGAGCCATTTTTGAGTTCTTCAACCGTATCCAACCTCGAAGACGGTCGTAAGACTTCTTTGGTGGTTAAAAAATATGACAAACTTCAAATAACCGTTTTTGAGGTCTTCGACCGTCAAAAAAGTGTGTAAGATTTCTTTAAAATCAAAAAATAATGTCCGCAAAACATCAAAAACATTCTCCATTAATTCGCCCCTTTGATGGAATGTATGGCAGAAATGAATGGGGAATTTTAGGCACAAATTGCACCGAAATACGGCGATTTGCCGAAAAAATTTCACAACATTTTTCGGCTCAATTTACCTTCAATTATTTGGATGCTGACCACGCCGAAAAGTCAAATCAGGAATATTTTTTTGCCGAAGAAAGCACGATTTATCAAGATTTTTTTGAACATAAAATGTTCTTTCCAAAAAATTCGTTTGACATTAAAAATTTTCATCAACAGACTGATATTGTGTTACTTAACGGAAATCATTTTGAGAGCCAACGTCAAATAATTATCGTGGATTCGGCAAAGGAAGCCTCGCTAAAACGCAAACTGAATCGGCTCACTGGTATTGATTTTGTTTTGTTGAGAAATTTGTCCGAACCTTTCGATTTTTTGTATCCTTACATGACCGAAAACACGAAGATTTTGCCCTACGAAAATGCGGATGATATTTTGTTTCAGGGGTTAGCATCTCAATTTGAAAAATTAAAACCTGCGCTTTACGGATTGGTTTTGGCGGGCGGAAAAAGTCAGCGTATGGGAAGGGATAAATCCCTTCTGAATTATCATGGAAAAGCACAAAAAGATTACATATTCGATATATTATCGCAATATTGCGATAAATCATTTTTTTCGGTTCAAAATTCTGATTATCAGGAAAATACAATCAAAGATACCTTTTTGAATTTAGGCGTTTTAGGTGGAATTTTATCCGCCTTCCGATTCAATCCGCGTGTAGCGTGGTTGGCAGTGGCGGTGGATATGCCTGATGTCCACGAAGCGGTGATTTCCGAACTCGTTAGATGCCGCAATCCGAAAAAAATGGCGACAGCATTTCATAATCCTGAAACGAATTTTCCAGACCCATTAGTAACGATTTATGAGCCGAAAGCCTATCAGCGTTTGCTGGCATTTTTGGGCATGGGTTATTCGTGTCCACGCAAAACATTGATACACTCGGAGTGCGAAATAATCCTGCCTAAAAACCCTGATATTTTATTGAATATCAATACATTAGAAGAGTTTGAGGCTTATCAAAAAAAATCGTGATGAGGCGAGTATTTCTCCATTTTGAAATGTGGAATCTCACATTTTTCAAACATTTTGCCGACTTTCTGGAAGCCAAATTTTGCGTATAAATTCCCACTCAGAATCGGCATGATTGGTATCATAAATTGGAAATCTCATAGTTTAATTATTTATCCATTATTTAGGAAATAACTTTCCACAAATTTTTAGACAACCTCCAAAATTAATCAGCAAGCTCTAAATTTACACTTTTGCAACTAAAATCATCAAGAACCAAAGTTTTTAAATGCCCTGCCCCCAAAGTCCCTTCTGTTTTCTACACTTTCCGTCATAAAATTTATATTTTTGCCCTTAGGCTGAAAACGTACCAAGTAACAACTCTCAAAAACATGGATTTACAAAACATTACTTTGCATACGGAGAACGGAATTTGTACCGTAACTATTAATCGCCCCGATAAACTCAATGCGCTGAATCTCAAGACGATGGATGAGATTGAGGAGATTATGGATGAGGTGTATGATAATCCCCAAATCAAAGGCGTTATCATCACGGGCGCAGGCGAAAAAGCCTTCGTAGCGGGCGCAGATATTTCCGAATTTGCGAATATTAATCCGATTAGCGCGCGTAAATTTGCCGAACGTGGACAGGAAATTTTTGCCAGCGTAGCAAATTGTCATAAGCCTGTTTTGGCAGCAATTAATGGATTTGCCTTAGGTGGTGGCTGCGAATTGGCGATGGCGTGCCACCTCCGAATCGCTTCCGAAAATGCCAAATTAGGCTTGCCTGAAGTAAGTCTGGGCTTGATTCCCGGATTTGGTGGCACGCAACGACTGCCGCAGTTGGTCGGAGCTGGAAAGGCTTTTGAAATGATGATGACAGGCGATATGATTGATGCCCAAGAAGCCCACCGCATTGGCTTGGTCAATCACGTGGTGCCACAAACCGAACTCCAAGCAAAAGCCGAAAAAATCATTGCTAAAATCATCACACGCTCGCCTTTGGCAGTCGGACAGCTCATTGTTTGTGTCCATGCGGCAGGAACGCCCGCAGGATTTCAGACCGAAGCCAATGCCTTCGGAAATTGTTGCAAAACAGAGGATTTTCAGGAAGGAACAACCGCTTTTATGGAAAAACGCAAACCCAATTTTCAGGGAAAATAAATCATCAACCATACCAATTTATCCTCCAAGAATTATTTTTAAATTATTGATTTTCAGATGCTTTTGGAGGATATTTCGTTTGATTCCACCCAATAGATACTGGTTCGTTTTTCCGTTCATGCCATCCTGCGTCCATGCCCACTTTTGCACCAATACCGATGCAAGAAAAAATGGCAAGACAAGAAATCATTAAATTTGAAGAAAGTAGGATTTTCGATGTACTTTTGCAGACAAACACGCTCATTTTTTACTATTTTATCAACCTTGAAAAATTGAACCTTAATTATCATAATCCATGATGAGGCTTTATATTGGTTTCCGATGGTTATTTTTGGGATTTATGTTCATATTGAAATCGCTCACTTACGGGCAATCAAATATTTCGTTCCTAAACTTAACGCCAGAAGACGGTTTAGCCAATCATCAGGTACGGATGGTCGCCAAAGACCAAAAAGGATTTATTTGGTTGGCTACTGCCGATGGTTTGCAACGCTTTGATGGCTACGAATTTCAGACCTTTCAGGATACCACCCAACAATCTAACATACTGAATAGCAATATTATACGAGCAGTTTTTGTCGATAGTCAAGATAATGTATGGGTTGGTACGCGTGGCGCAGGCTTGAAAAGATATGGCAAAGGCAAATTTGAAACTTTCCAGCATGACCCCAAAAATCCCGAAAGTTTATCCCAAAATGACATCGAAGCCATTGCCGAAGACCCACACGGAAATATCTGGATTGGCACTCGGAAAGGTGGGCTTTGCAAGTTTCGGGATGGCAAGTTTACGCACTTTTTGCCTGATTCGAGCAATGCAAATTCGTTGAGTCATCGGGCGGTTTTTTCGCTTTGGGTCGATAAAAAAGGTACGCTTTGGGTCGGAACTTATGGCGGCGGCTTGAATCGGATGAATCCCGATGGGTCTTTTACTCAATTTCGGCACGAGCCAGCCAATCCAAACAGTATTTCGGGGGATTATATTATTGCCCTGACCGAGGATAAACATCAAAATTTATGGATAGGAACGTGGCAAACAGGACTTAATAAATTCAAAAATGAACAATTTGAGCGCATAAACCCCGAAAATTCAGGCTTAAACAGTCATTCGGTCTTGTCGATTGTCGAAGACAAAAACGGCTGTATGTGGTTCGGGACGTGGGGCGGTGGCGTGAATAAATACGAAAACGGTACATTTACCAGTTTCAAAAACCGCCCTTATGATGCTTCCAGTTTGGTCAGTAATTATATTGAGCATCTCTTTGAAGATGAAGCGGGTACAATTTGGGTCAGTACATTTTCTGGTGGCGTTTCACGTTTGATTCAGCGTCCTTTTACCACTTTCAAGGCACACGCCCAACCCAATTCCCTCAAAAGCGAATACATTTCGGGGATTATCAACACATCAGACGGCACGCTTTGGATGGGAACGCTGGGCGGTGGTTTAAATCGTTACCAAAACGACAAGATGACGATTTTTGAGCATCCCAACGAAGAGATAAATTCTATTTGGTGCATGATGGCGGACAAAAATGGGATTTGGCTCGGAACAAATGGCGGTTTGGTCAGATTTGCAAATGGTCAGTTTAAGCGTTACCAACTGCCGTTTGATACCCAAAATCCGTATGATATGGTGTATTGTTTTCATCGTATTTCGGAAGATAAAATCTTGTTTGGCACCTGGCAAGGCGTAATCTATGAGATTGCTCATGAGCAAATTACAATTTTGCATCCCCCCAAATCGCACCATCAGCCCATCGCCTGTTTGCTTCGGGATTCCAAAAATCGCCTCTGGGTCGCACGGCACGAAAATGGCGGTTTGCAATGCCTCGCCAATGGCAAATCTATCGTTTTTGAGTCGGATAAAAATCAGGCGAATGCCCTGATAGACAATAGTCCCCGTGCATTATTGGAAGATTCCAAAAATCGGATTTGGGTCGGTTCGATGGAAGGCTTGAGTTTGTATGACGAAAAAGGTGGATTTATTTCATATACGACTGATTATCCGAAACTTGCGTGTACGATTCAAAGTATGGAAGAGGATAGATTTGGGAATTTATGGTTAAGTACGGAAAATGGTTTAATCCAATTTCATCCCGATAAAAAAACCCTAAAAACTTACACGGTTCAGGACGGTTTGGCAGGCAATGTATTTACGTTTGGCTCGTCATTTCGAGATGATAAAGGACATTTATATTTTGGCTCAAGCAAAGGATTATCCATTCTGAATCCCGCAAAATTAATGACGGAAACACCATCAGAAAATATCGTATTAATTGATTTTCAGATATTTAATAAATCTGTTTTATTGCAAAACCGTTTTGATAAACCCATCGAAGAGGTTACTGAAATTACGCTGGATTACCAAGAAAATGTATTTACATTTGGGTTTAGTTCATTGGAATTTATCAACCCAAACCTTCAGTACCAATATTATTTAGAAGGCTTTGAAAATCAATACAATCCGCCCTCCAAAAGGCGTTTTGCCACCTACACCAATATTCCGTATGGCACGTATATTTTTCGGGCAAAACGAGTGGGCGGCAATGCCGAATTAACCATCAAAATCATCATTCAACCGCCGTTTTGGGAACGTACCGAGTTCAAAATTTTTATGGTAATGTTGCTGATACTCACGCCTTTGGCATTTTATCGGTATCGGATTTTACGAATTAGAAGCCAGAACAAAACACTGACCAAAAAAGTACGCGAACGCACCAGAGAATTGGTCAAGGAACGAGAAGTCGCCCGCCAAAAAGCCAAAAAATTGCAGGAAATGAATGAGGAATTAACCTCACTCACGGAAGAATTGCGCCAAAATTCGGAGGAGTTAAACACTACGAATCAGCAACTTATGGTCGCCGAAAAAAAATTACACACGTTATTACGCAAAGAAAAACAACAACTCAAAATCTTACGAAATACCCATAATTCGTTGATTGATGCACAAGGGCAATTAGTGCATTCCGAAAAAATGGCAAGTCTGGGCGTGCTGACAGCGGGCATTGCACACGAAATAAATAATCCCGTGAATTTTATTTATGCTGGAACGGAAGCCCTCAAAAGCAATCTGGATGACCTGACCGATTTGCTCGCAAAATACAATGAATTGGATGAGATTTCGGCAACAAAATTTGAGGCTAAAATACAGGAAATCAAAACCTTAAAAGAAGAACTGGAAGTGGATGATGAACTCATTAGCGATACGCTTGCTTTGCTCAAAGACGTACAAACGGGTGCCACGCGCATCACGGAAATTGTCAAGGGATTGCGTACTTTTTCTCGGCTGGATGAGGATACCTTCAAACTTTCGGATGTGCATCAAAATCTGGATTCTACGTTGGTTATTTTGCGAAATCAATACAAAAATCGAGTACAAATTATCCGAAAATATGATACGCAACTTCCTGCGATTGAGTGTTATGCGGGCAAATTAAATCAAGTATTTATGAACTTGATTGCCAATGCCATTCAGGCGATTGAGGGCGAAGGTCATATCTTCATTTCCACCCAATTACACGAAACGGACTTTGTTCAAATCAAAATTCGAGATACGGGCGCAGGCATTCCAGACGACATCAAAAATCGGATTTTTGAGCCTTTTTTTACGACCAAAGAAGTGGGCAAAGGCACAGGGCTGGGGCTGTCGATTTCGCACGGCATTATCGAAAAACATCACGGCAAAATTAGCGTCTGGAGCGAACTGGGCAAAGGCACAGAATTTTCGATTATTTTACCCTTCAAACAACCCGAAAAAGCCCCAAATGCGTGAGCATTTTACGGACAAAATCGCTGGCGATTGGCTATCGAAATCGGCGCAAAAAAATAATCATTGCCCAAAACTTAAACCTACATTTGCAGGCGGGCGAGGTCGTTTGTTTGCTCGGACAAAATGGCGCAGGAAAATCAACCTTAATCCGAACTTTGACAGGAATTTTGCCTGCTTTGGCGGGAGAAGTTCAAATACAAAATCAAAATATTCATAAAATAATTCCCAAAAAATTAGCCCAATATATTGCCTTAGTCTTGACTACGCCAATTACGGCAAACTTCTCGGTCTGGGAATTAGTCGGAACGGGGCGGTATCCTTATACCGGGCAGTTTGGGCTATTTTCAGAATATGACCAACGGAAAATCAAAAATGCGCTTTCGGAAACTGAAATGCTTGATTTTGCCCATCGAAAAATTGGAAGTTTGAGCGATGGCGAACGACAGAAAGTAATGATTGCCAGGGCATTAGCCCAGGATACGCCGTTGATTATTCTGGATGAGCCTACGGCACATTTGGATTTGCCGAATCGCGTGATGATTTTTAAATTGCTCAAAAAAGCAGTCAAAAAGTACAAAAAAGCGGTTTTGGTATCCACACACGAATTGGATTTGGCATTGCAGGTGGCGGACAAAATTTGGCTGCAAACCGAACAAACCGTGCAAACAGGCGCACCCGAAGATTTGGTTTTGGACGGTAGTTTTGAAAAAATATTCCAAAAAAACGACCTGTTTTTTGAAAAAAATACGGGCAAATTTGTGATTTCATATCTTAGAAAAATACAAATTCGGGTGGCAATTCAGGGGTTGGTAGGCATTTGGACAAAACGAGCCATCGAGCGTATCGGATGCCAGCCCACAGATATGGTAGATTTCCCAAAAATTACATACGATGAAGTGGCTCAAAAATGGATTTATCAAACCGAAAATGTTTCATTTTTTGCGGGTTCGATTGCCGAATTGGTCGAGTTTATTGCACAAAAAAATAACTCATCCAAATTGAATTTGAATGAGTTATAAAAAACTATATAGTTTCAAGTTTTACTTATCGAATCAATAATAATTCTCGATATTTGGCGAAAGGCCATTCGCTGTCAGGCAAGGTAATTTCGAGTTTATCAATTTGGTATCGAATTTTATCAAAAAACGGAGCTTTTACTTCATCGCAATATGCCATTGCCGACTCGACAGCTTCCATTTTATTGGCTCGTTTTCGGGCTTCCACCATATCATGTACATTTTGTCGGATAACGTTAATGCGCTCCGAAATTATCTTGATGGCGGCGATAGTTTGTTCTGCTTCTTGATGTAACCCTAACTCTTTCAAGCCTTTAGCACTTTCGATAAGTTTGCTTTGGTACATCATGGCGGCAGGTACAATCTGATTAATTGCAAAATTTCCTAAGGCACGCGACTCGATTTGTACTTTCATAATGTAGTTTTCGAGCATGATTTCATTGCGTGCCTCAAGTTCCACATCTGTAAAAATATTGTGTGCTTTAAATACGTTTCGAGATTTTTCGGACAAATATGCTAATTGCGCTCGTGGCGAATCTTTCATATTTGACAAGCCTCGTTTTGCGGCTTCCTCTACCCACTCATCGCTGTATCCGTTGCCTTCAAACCGAACGGCTTTTGACTCTCTGATATAATCTCGGAGAACATTGACGATGGCAACTTCTTTTTTTGTGCCTGCCTCGATTTGGGCATCCACCGTTGTTTTGAATTTGATGAGTTGGTCAGCCACAATCGTATTGAGTACGGTCATGGGAGCGGAGCAATTTGCGCTACTGCCTACGGCACGGAACTCAAATTTATTACCTGTAAAAGCGAAAGGCGAAGTTCGGTTTCTATCGGTATTATCCTTAATAATATCAGGGATTTTATCGATGCCGAGTTTCATGTACATATTATCGCCTTTTTCGATTTTGATTTCGGCATTTTGTTCCAATTCATCCAAAACTGCCGTTAATTGAGAGCCAATAAATGCAGAAATAATGGCTGGCGGAGCTTCGTTTGCGCCCAATCGGAAATCATTGCCTGCCGAAGCAATACTGGCACGCATTAATTGTTCGTGTTCGTATAAGGCTTTGATGGTCGTAACAAAAAAGGTCAAAAACTGTAAATTTTCTTTGGCTCGTGTACTTGGAGCTAATAAATTTATGCCCGTATCCGTTGCCAATGACCAGTTATTGTGCTTACCGCTGCCATTGATTAAGGCAAATGGTTTTTCGTGGAATAATACTTTGAAATTATGTCGTTCGGCAACCATCTCCATAATATCCATCAACAACAAATTGTGGTCAACGGCTAAGTTTACATCCTCAAAAACAGGCGCACACTCGAACTGTCCAGGAGCCACTTCGTTGTGTCGTGTGGTTACGGGAATACCGAGTTTAAGTGCCTCTTGCTCAAAGTCTTGCATATAGGCTTTGACCCGTGAAGGAATCGAACCAAAATAATGGTCATCCAACTGTTGTCCTTTGGCTGGAGCGTGTCCGAACAGCGTTCGACCCGCCAAAACCAAATCAGGGCGCGCAAAATACAACGCCTTATCAATCACAAAGTATTCTTGCTCTGTACCTAAAGTGGCAGTAACTCGTTTTACATCTCGGTCAAAATATTGGCACACTTCGGTAGCCGCCTTATCAATCAATTCAACGGCTTTGAGCAAAGGAGCTTTGAAGTCGAGGGCTTCTCCGGTATAAGAAACAAAAATCGTGGGAATACACAAGGTTGTTCCAGAACCTTTTTCGACCAAAAAAGCGGGCGAAGAAGGGTCCCAAGCCGTATAGCCACGAGCCTCAAACGTATTTCGGATGCCACCATTCGGGAACGAAGAGGCATCGGGTTCTTGCTGAACTAAGGCACTTCCCTTAAATTTTTCGATGGTTGTGCCGTCAGGTTGTTTCTCAAAAAAGGCATCGTGTTTTTCTGCCGTAGAACCTGTCAAAGGCTGAAACCAGTGCGTAAAGTGCGTGGCTCCTCGTTCGATTGCCCAGGCTTTCATGGCTCCTGCCACAGCATCAGCGAGGGCTTCATCAATTTTTTCTCCTTTGTGGATGCTTGCTTTTACTTGTTTATAGGCAGAGGAAGACATATATTGTTTCATGGCTTCATTCCCAAACACATTACACCCGAAATAATCCGTAACCCGTGATGAAGGTGCTTTAACCTTAATGACAGGTCGGTTTTGTGCAATTTTTACGGCATCGAATCTGAGTTGTGACATATCCTAAATGTAAAATAATGTTGATAAAATGTAACTATACCTTCTATTCTGAATCCAAAGCTATAAAAAAAACATTATTTTTTATAGCAAATGGGTAAAAAATAACCACTATTTTTAAAATAAAAGTATTTATCCATCTTTTTTGACCTCAAAATACACTTATTATTTGAACGTCTTAATTTTGTATCCAAATCAATGGGTTTGTCGGAGAAGGTAAAAACTGTTTTTTAACGTAAAACCTGAAAAACAGAACGTTATAAAAATATGAGGGCTAAAAAGTGAGGCAAAAATGTATTTCCACACCTTAGTTTGTGCGGATGTGGAAATACCAAACGGCAACTCATTTAGGTCAATAATTTCCATTTATAAATGCCGAGCTTCGTCAAAAAGTATAACCAAGATGTTTTTAGGACACCAAGCCCATAAATCGAACTGTTTTTAAAATTAATCGAAGAGGCTTCCTCAAAATATTTGGTCGGGCAGGTTACTTCGCCAATCTCAAATCCTGCATAAAAAATTTGTGCAATCATCTGATTATCAAACACAAAATTATCCGAATTGGCATCATAATTAATGCGCCGCAAGACCTCCGCCGAAAACGCCCGATAGCCCGTATGGTATTCCGATAATTTTTGGTTCAACAAAATATTCTGCAACAGCGTCAGAAAACGATTGGCAATGTATTTATAGGTCGGCATTCCACCTTTGAGTGCGCCTTTGCCCAAAATCCGAGAGCCAAATACGACAGGATATAAATCCTGTCCAATAATCGAAACCATCGCCGTAATGAGCTTGGGAGTGTACTGATAATCAGGATGTAACATCAC
>CAZNYR010000002.1:56683-69051 GCA_964577275.1 uncultured Cytophagales bacterium
AACGCTAAGGCTTTGTCGTAACACGTCTTTTGATTACCACCATATCCCTTATTTTTTTCGTGCCGAATCACGTGCTGAATCCCGACCTTTTGGGCGACTTCGACCGTATTATCCTGTCCAGCATCATCCACCAAAACCACCTCATCCACAAGGTCAAACGGGATTTCTTGATAGGTCATTTCCACGGTTTGGGCGGCATTATAGGCAGGCATCACCACCACCACTTTTTTTCCTAAATACATATCGGAAACGGAATTTTGATAAAATTTGTATTGATTATTTCGTAGCGAGCAAAGTTAGAAAATCTAACGCCTCAAAACGAGATTTTGGCAGGCAGAAATCCTAATTTTTGTGGCATCATTCGTATTGCACTCGTTTGGTAATGCTTCTGCCCAGCGTGATTTCATCGGCATATTCTGGCTCGCTTCCTATCGGAACGCCACGAGCTATCGTACTGATTTTCAGCTGAAAACCTTTCAATTTTTTCGTGATATAAAAGGCTGTCGTATCCGCTTCCATCGTGGCACTAAGCGCAAAAATAAGCTCTTCGATTTCATTTTTCTGCAGGCGTTCTATCAGACTTTCGATATGTAAATCGCTGGGACTCACGCCATTCATCGGCGAAATCAAGCCACCCAACACATGATAAAGTCCATCATACTGTGCCGTATTTTCGATGGCTGCCAAAGTAGGCACATCTTCAACCACACAAATTATTGATTTTGAGCGTTTTGCATCACTACAAATCCGACAAAGTGGCGCATCCGAAATATTCCGACACTCGATACAGTATGTCGTTTTTGTCCGCAAATCCACCAGAGATTTTGCCAAATTGAGCGTTTGGTTTGCGTCCTGTTTCAATAAATGTAAACACAACCGAAGCGCGGTTTTGCGTCCAATTCCCGGCAATTTGGCAACTTCTTCTACCGCATCCTCAATCAGTTTGGAGGGATATTCCATGATTATTTTATAATTTAGAACCTTCAATTTTTGGGCATCGAAATATGTCCGCAGGTTTATGAAACGGCATCTTCCACGATTCTAATTTCCTCTTCGGTCAAGCCATAAAGCTGATAAACCATCTGGTCAATTTCGGCATCTGTTTTCTCGATTTCGGCGCAAATTGCTCGAACTTTGCTCTTTTCCAACTCAAAAAATTCCATCCATTCCGATTTATCCGACAAACTTAATGTTATTTTGATTTTTGTTAATTCTTTCAAAAAATTACCAAAATCTAACTCATGCCAATTTTGTAATTTTTTACTCACTTTTTCTAATGCGAATTGCGCTTGCAAAAGTTTCAAAAATTTGGAATGACCCTTCTGAAAATCCGCATTTAAAGCAAGCATTTTATCCGCTTTTTCAATGAAAGGTTGTTGGTTTTTTCCAGATATTTTTGGAATAGGCAAAGGTTCAAGCGATTGCACGCTAATAATTAAATCGCCTACACCAGTTCTTTGCCCTATTTCATTGAGCATCCACCCACAAAGTTTAGAATTTAAAACCGTTAAAAGATATTTCACGCCCAAACCCGTAAGAATGCACGTAGAATCTAAATAAGCATAACCATTCGACGAATATGAAAACCGTAATTGTGAGCCAATTCGTTTCCATGCAATTTTTTCTTTTGCCAATTCTTGCCAATAACCGATGCTATCTTGCGTTTCAAACCACTTGTGCTGTGTTTTTTTTCGACTTCCCTTTTCGCCCGACTGATTCAATCTATTTCCAAACAACTCAAGGTATTTCTTTATTGCAGAAAAATCGTTAATATCGATGTTTAATGACGGAAAAGTACATATTAAATAAAAATCAGCAAATTGCGCTTGATAACGTTGAATATCCCTACCTCTGAGCAATGGTTTAATCAATTCAGCACTTTTAATGTCTTCTTTTATTAATTGTTCTTTGGTCTGTTTATCAAGCACAAATGCCTCATTAAATCCTGTTAGTACACCACGATAAATATTTACTTCCCAGTCTTTTAGAGGTATTCCCTTTTTTTCAATCTTGCGTTTGAGATTGCGTTTTTCAAGAGAAATATTTTCCCACATTTTTTCACTGAGAGTCCCCAGAGCTATCTTATTTTTCTCAAAATAAACAGATAAATCTGTGCTAATTTCAAAGTTCTTACTGATTTTTGCACCAAAATTCTGCCCTGTATTTTTCAATTTTTTGCCAGTCAAAATATTTGTATCCACAGTAGCATCCTCAAAAATCTGATAACCAGCAAATTCTACTAACTCGATTTCAGACAAGTTTTTTGCCAAAAATTGTCTTAAATTTTTACCATATCCTGCTCTCATCCACTTGCCCGAAGTAATTAGGCTTAATAATCCATTTTTGGTCAAGATTTGTACTCCTTTTTCATAAAAAAGAGCATAAATATCTCCCATTGCATGATAGACATAATATGTATGAAGCTGTTGCGTAATATCTTTATTCATCTTTTGAAGTTGCACATACGGCGGATTTCCAATGATGACATGAAAACCACCATTTTCAAAGATTTTAGGAAATTCTTTTGCCCAATCAAAGGCTTTTTCGCCAGCTACGGCGGGGTCGTCAATCAGTGAATTGCCACACTTAATATTGTTAGAAAGTGTCGTTAATTTACGCCCTTGCTTGGCGGTATGCAACCATAACGATAACTGAGCAATTTCCACAGACTCTTCGTTGATGTCCACACCAAACAAATTATTTTCAAGAATCGTATTGTCTAAATCGCTCAATACCAACAAGTTACCTAATAATTTAGCCTCAAGTTCATCAATATACTGATGTTCGGCACGCAAAAATGTCAAGGCTTGATTCAAAAACGCACCGCTTCCGCAGGCGGGGTCGCAAATCGTCAATTCCAAAAGCCAATTTCGATAATTTTTCAATTTATCTTGCAAGGTCTTTAAAATGGATTTTTTGCGTCCTTTTCGTTCTTTTTCGTATTCCTCTTCAATAATTTCGAGTTCCTCTTTTTTCGCTTCGCAAAGTTTTCCGATAGTATTTTCGACCATATACTTGGTGATGTACTCTGGGGTATAAAAAACGCCATCTTTTTTACGTTTACTTTGATTTTTTTCGATTTCTATACCTTGTAATTGCGCCTGAATTTCTTCTATTTCGTTCAAAGAATGCTCAAAAATATGTCCTAAAACATTCACGCTCACTTCACTTTCATAGTCATATTGGCTCAGTTGATAGGCGTGTTTATACAATATGCCGTCATCAATTTTGAGAAAATCCAACACCTCATCTGGCTCAAAAAGTCCACCATTATACGGATAAATTTCTTCTTTGCTTCCTGTATTGAGATAGCCAAAATATTGCTTAAATCGCTCGTAAAGAGGAATATCGACATCATATTTCTCCTGTAAATCCGTCCAATCTCGCAGGATTTTACGCACAGAATTTGGCGGCAAAAGTCCTCGGTCTTCGGCAAAATACAAAAACAAAAAACGGTCTAATAATTTTTGAGTTTTCTTAAAAAGTGTCAGTTTGTCATACTGCGGATTTCGTTGCGTTAAACTGTCAAACATCTCGCCCCGAAACTGCGTGTAATGTCCATATAGTTTTTGCGTAATTTTTGCATCTTCCGAAACCGACTGCTCCTTTATTTTTAGGGCAACATCACGCAACAAATTCTTTGCCGCCAAGCAAAGCCAAAGAATTTCAAATTCGTGTTTTTGTAGATTAAAAAGGTTAAATTCTTCAAAATTGACCGCATTTTGTACATAAAAACGTAACTTTTCAAAATTGGAAATAATGACATATTTACATTCGGGTTGATTATTTTTATAGCCAAATGCCTGATGTTCAACCTTTCCCAAGTCGGTGGTTTCTGTGCCTTTGAGTTCGATGATGGCAAGGGCTTTTCCATTTTTGAGGATTGCGCCATCGGTTTTTTTTGCACCTCGAATATTTTTCAGTTCGGTCGTCAAATTATAGTCTGGCGTAGGATTTTTGACATAGCCAAAAACCTTGACAAACAAATCTTCCAAAAAACCTTCTTGATATTGCTCTTCGTTAGAATTTCGTATATTTTCCTGAATATCAGGGTCATGGAAGTGCGCCTTGAATATTTCCCACGCCTGATTTACCTTATTTTGGTCTAAATTTTTGAGGTAATTTCGCAGGATAGAAATTTGGAAAATGCCCATAATGTATCTATGATTTTGAGGGTGTTTACCACAAAATTAAGGTTTGATTTTTTCGGCTGAGGTCGTGAATCGAATGCCTTTTTGGCGCGCTTCTTGATAAATTGGTTCGCCCAAATATCCTAAATTTGGTACATCTGACATACAATCCTGTAAAATGATAACTTTTTGAGCCAATTCAGGCTTATATAGCATCATTTGTTTGAGGCTTGTCGCCACACAATGCGACTTGGCTTGCCCTGCCAAATACACGTTTTCATACCGATTTAATTGGTCTAAAAGTTTTGTATTTAATTGTGTTTCAGGGTGTTCTGGGTCTGGAATCTGCGCCGTAAAAATCCCAAAATGTTCAGAAAAGGGATACGTTCCCTTGATTTGAGTTTCGTAATTTCTGCCTGTTTTTGTCCAATTTATCAGCGTTTCAGCCAAAGAACTTTCCAGCGATGCGCCTTCGGTGCCAGCCAAGCAATGAAAAGTCCAGATAAAATGCGGAAATTCGCCTTGTGCTTCCAATTTTTCGAGATAAGAAATGGCTTTAGATGGCTCAAAATTAGGTTTCCATTTGCCCGCCTTGACCTCCGCCAACGTGATTTGTGTGAAAGGCGCAGGCGAATTACCGTCCGCATCCGACCAAAACGAAGGATGGGCAATATCATGGACGGGATGGGTGTCGAGTGTGGCACAAATATAGTCAATTTCCTCCTGATTTTCAGTGATAAACCGATTCAGGCGGGCAATATCCTCGACCGCACCCGGTACAAAAAGTGAGCCATCAGGACGGCAAAAATCATTCTGTGCATCAATAATCAAAAGTGCATTTTTTGTACGCATGGCATTTGGGGGTTTGAAGTGATTGTATTATGCAAATTTTAACAAAATTACAAAATCGTTCCGAGTTTACGAAACCATCTTCGTGTTTTATTTACACCTAACGAAATTTTGAACATAAAGTTATACGCTCACTTTTATTTTAATGATTATTTTAACGATTTGAGCAAACTCAATAAGGCTTTAGAAGTCTGAGCCTCAACAAGTTGGCATTGGTCAAGTGTAATCACGCCGTGTTTATAATTTCGGTGTGTGGCATTAAATCGGGCAGCAATCAAGGTAATTTCATCGTATAAATCCTCGTCCGTATCTTCGGTCATTTTCAAAAAGGACTCGATAGCCTGCTCCAGATTTCCGTTGATAATCATGGATTTTATGCTTTTTTTGGGCGATGTAAGTTTTTCCTTTTTATTCGTGCCGATGTAAAGATGTTGTTCCAATGGATTCGCAGAATTTCCGCCCGAAATATGTTTGGTAAAATGCCCTTCTGGGCTATGCACATGAATAGTGTAATCCACTGATTCTGAATGACTTTCTGGCACTAATTTGGCTTTTAATGTTGTGATTTCGGTTTCTAAATCGGTGATGCGTTTTTGGAGTTCAAATTTTTTCAGCGCATCCGAAGTCAAGGCTTCCTCGCGGCGCAACGTTTTCAATAATTCGGCTTTGAGCGCAAGTGCATCGCGTATTCCTGTATTTTCTGTGGGCATAATTTTGGCATTCAAATTTTGACAAAAAGTACAAAATAATTTGGTATTTGCCAATCATTCGATGGAATTGCGTCAAATTCGGTAATATTGCGATTGATAGCATACCATTTTCAGAAATATATTTTCAAAAATAGAAGTGATAAATTATGAAATTTAGCCTCAAAAAAATGAGCTTGTTTTGTGCGATTCTTTTTTCGCAAGTTGCTCATGCTCAAGAACTTAACTGCGAAGTCATCATTGATTCGGAGCGTGTCCAAACGCAAGAACAAGGCATCATTCAACAGATGCAAAAAGACATTTCCAAATTTATGAATACGCAACAATGGACCAATCAAGTTTATCAGGAACACGAGCGCATTAAATGTACGATTTTCCTAAACTTGAGCGGAAGTTCGGAAGTGAATCAAGGACGCTATCAGGCGACCGTCCAGATTCAGTCAATTCGTCCGGTGCATGGCACGCAATATGAAACGCCTTTGATTAACTTTTTTGATAAAAATTTTAGTTTTATCTACCAACCCTCACAACCTTTGATTTTTGCCGAAAATGTATTTACCAATAATCTGACCGCTACGTTGGCGTTTTATGCTTACACCATTTTGGCGATAGATTCTGATACATTTGCACGGATGGGCGGGTCAAAATATTACGAAAAAATCTTGGAAATCGTCAATAATGCACGTCAATCGGGCGGCGGCGGCTGGAGCGATGGCGATACTCGAAACCGATATTGGATTTCGGAAAACATGAATAGCCCGCAATTTATTCCCTTTCGAGAGGTCTTGTATGCGTATCATCGCTTGATTTTGGATGACTTTTTGACCAATACGGACGAAAAACGCCAAGAATTGGTCAAATTGTTAGGCGAAATCCGAAAAGTACAAGAAATTCGACCCACTGCCATCATGATTAATATGTTTTTCGATGCCAAAGCCAACGAACTGGTCGATATGTTTTCGCAAGGCGATGAAGCCATACGACAACAAGCCCTCGATATTTTGGTCAAACTCGACCCGACCAATACCACGAAATATCGGAAAATTCTGAAGTAAAATATATTCCGATTCAAATACTTTATCTTTCTGATTATCAATAGGATACAAAATATTAATATGTCATTATCAATTCAAAATAATCAATTAAAAACACATGAAAACGACTTTGATTTTAGGGTTCAGTTTGCTGATTTTGGCTTCATGTCAATCCAAATCTCAACCAACAGAAGCCCCTCAAAAACCAATTTTGAAAACAGGAATTTGGCGTGCCACGCTTCAGACTCAAGGCGGAGAACTACCTTTTGGGCTGGAAATCACGAAAAAAGACAGCAATTATGTCATGTACTTAATTAATGGAGAAGAACGTCTTGTCCTGAACGAAATCCATCTCGAAAATGATTCGGTCATTGTCCCGATGCACGTTTTTGATGCCCAGATTGTCGCCAAAATTGAAGCCGAAAAATTGACGGGCTATTATCAAAAATTGGATACCGAAAGCGAATACAAAATTGCCTTTTCGGCAGAATTTGGAAAAACCTATCGTTTTGAAAATCAGAATATTAGCCCTGTTTCAGATATTTCTGGCGAATGGAAAACCACCTTCCGAACGGACGAAAAAGAAATTCCTGCGCTTGCTCAATTCCAACAAAATGGCAACCAACTGACGGGAACTTTCATGACCAAAACAGGCGATTATCGGTATCTGGAAGGCAGCGTATTTGGCGAACAAATTTGGCTTTCTTGTTTTGATGGTTCACACGCTTATTTATTCAAAGCCAAAATCCAAGATGCTAAAATTATCGAGGGCGAGTTTTGGTCGGGAAAAACAGGGTATCGTCAATGGAGTGCCGAACGAGATGCCGATTTTACGTTAGAAAATCCCGAAAAAATCACTTTTCTCAAAGATGGTTTTGATAAAATTGACTTCAAATTGCCCAGTTTGGCGGATAAAAATACGCTGATTTCGCCCAATGACCAAGCCTACAAAAACAAGGTTGTTTTGATACAAATTTTGGGGTCGTGGTGTCCAAATTGCATGGACGAAACCGCATTTTTGAGCGATTGGTACAAAAAAAATAAAAGCAAAAATGTGGCGATTATTGGGATGGCTTTTGAGGCAAAAAATAATTTTGACTATGCACAGGAGCGCATCCAAAAACTCAAAAATCGTTTTCAGGCTGATTTCGATTTTGTCTTTGCTGGCACGCCCTCCGAAGAAGACCGAGAAAAAGCCCTGCCGATGCTCAATAAAATTGCGGCATTTCCTACAACTATTTTCATTGATAAAAATGGAAAAGTACGTAAAATTCATGCAGGATTTTCGGGACCTGGAACAGGCGCATATTACGAAAAATTCAAAGCCGAATTTGATAAAACAATGCAACAGCTTTTGTCCGAATGATATTGATTTTCAATGATTTAAGTTTCGTCAAGTGCCGTCTTTATCTTGGCGAAATTTTTTCGTATCACAAAATATATATTGTCTTTTGGGGAATATTTCTGTCCTTGTTTCTGGGTTCAAATTTTGCATTTTCGCAGCCCCAAAAATATCCCGAAAAACTCCTTCGGTTTCATGCTCCCATGCCCAAACCCAAACTCGGCGAGTGGCTCTCACAACACACCGAAAATGGGCAAACTTTGGCGGAATATATTGCCCAAAAACCCATGGGTTTGAGCCAAAAACGCAGACAAATTTACCTCTTGCCTCTCGGAAATCAAACGCCATTGGACAGCCAAATTCTGCACCTTACCGCCGAATATTTGGAGGCTTTTTTCGGTCAGAATGTCATTGTTCAGCACGCTATCATGGATTTGGAAAATAGTATCCCCGAAGGGTCGCAACGCACGCATCATCAAGAGTATCAGATACATACACGATTTGTCTTGTATGATATTTTACAAAAAAATTTACCTTCGGATGCGCTGACGTATGTGGCGTTGAGTTCGGTCGATTTGTACCCCGACCCCAAATGGAATTTCGTATTTGGCGAGGCTACTTTACGGCGTAGAGTAGCGGTAGTTTCTTCGTATCGGCACAAGATAATTTGGGGAAATTTACCCAAAAAACAACAGTTTGCGAAAACGGCACTTCGTGTATTAAAAACAACTACGCACGAAATAGGACACACTTTTTCGATGCGGCATTGTGTGGCGTATCATTGTTTAATGAACGGAAGTAATAATCAGCGTGAATCAGACCGTCAGCCGTGGCATTTGTGTCCGATTTGTTCGGAAAAATTGGATTATGCGCTCAAGACCAATTTGCGGGAGCGTTATGTACGACTGCGGGATTTTTTTGTAAAATATGGCTTTAGAAATCAGGCGAAATTTTGTCGGAAAATACTACGACATTTGCCGTCCAAAACCTAAAAATCCGAAAAGTGTCTGGCGGGTTGCGGTTCACTTTTCGGAGATGATTTTAGTAGATTCGATAAACTCCATTTTCCTGATTTTCAATAAATTGATTAAATTCTTCTTGGGCTTCAGCCACCTGAAAGGCTAAGGAAATTTGTGTGATTTCATCCACATTTTCGATAGGAATTAATCGTACTTTTTTGGTGCGTAATTTCTGAAAATTGGTGTTTTTCTGCTCCACCAAATTCATGTCCTGATGCCGTGCTGCGCCTGCGAATCTTTTTTGATAATACTCTTTTTCTAAGTTGCTGACCGTAACGCCATGAAAACTACTGGCGTGCATAAATTTGCCATCTTTCAAATAAATTCCTACGTGCGTGATTCGGTCAGTCTTTCCTGTACGGAAAAAGAGCAAATCGCCCGTTTGAAGGTCGTTATCATTAATTTTTTCGACATAATCATACATGGCTTGGGCAGTGCGGGGAAGTTCTAAATCATAGATATTGGCATAAACTTTGCTGATGAATCCAGAGCAGTCTGTACCTGTGTTGATTTCGTTTGCTCCATATTGGTAGGGAGTGCCGTGCCACTCGCTCAAATGTGTGTACAAGATTTGATTATCAGAGGCGGATACTTCGATTCCAAGTTTGGACGAGCAATATTTATACCAAAATCTGTACGTAATTTCCGTCTTTTCGGTCAAAGAGCCTTTAATTTCGGTAGCCTGTGTTATTTTTGGGGTAACCAAACAGCCCGTCAGGACTGCCATTGCAAAAGGGGCAATATAATTTCTGTTGAGTCGCATAATTCAATAAGAAACAAGTTTATAAAATCCATCTTGGTCAGTTTATAAAATTGTTTGTTTGAGGGTAGTTTGTTGGCTATTTTTGGAAACTGTATCGAAAGAAATTTTTGATGTAATGATTGCAAAAAAGATGTTTTTGATTAGTTTATTTAGCCTTATAAACGGGTTTTCAGGGAGTTAGGATATACTAAAATGATTTGAAGAGGCACGTATGTAACTTTTAGAGATAAATTATATCAAAAAATAGTTCCATAAACTAAAAAAAACTCCGAGATGGGTTATCATCATCGGAGTATCACAACGTAAGATAAAGTAAGGTTTGGGATGTTTAAGCGGGATTTTGAGCATCTAATACTTGCTCCTCGAATTTTATTTCAAATTTACCCTCTTCGAGCTTGATGATTTTTCCAGCCGTATTTTTGACTTCGCCCTCAAAAGTTCCTTTCAGGATGCCGTTTTCATAGTCGGTAAGCGTAATTTTAAATTTATCGCCGTTGTCTTTGGCATTGGCAAAATACGTGATATAAATACCTGATTTCTTGACGTGATAATTTACCTGAAAATGCTTGCCTGCTTCGGGCTTGATTTCGTAGGGAAATTTCAGGGTGCGCGGATTATAATTAATGATATTGAGCGATAATTTTTCACGCATTTGCTCGGTTGTGCCTCGTTCAAAAACAATCATACTGTACGAATCATCATTTTTGCGCTGAAAAGTCGTGGCATTCATATTAGAATTGGAGGCAAACGTACAATTTATTCCGATTTCGTTGGCTTTGAAATTGACAAAACTATCATCCTTTTTGACGGCTGCTGATGCGGAGGCAACCTCCTCGTCTTCGCCCTGTGCATCGCCCGTTTCGACTTTGCGGGCATTCGGGTCGGCTTGTACATTGGTGGATGTCGAATCTGTCGAATTTCCATCGGTATTTTCTTGTTTGGCATCGCCCGAACAGCCCGCAAAAACGCTCATCAAGCTGAAAAATAATACAGATACAATAATTTTTTTCATTATTTTAAGATATTTAGTTTGTAAATGATGTCTAAAAATTTTTGCAAAAATAGAATTTAGAAATAGCATCCGCATCAAATTTATCCTTAAAAAATGATAAAAAATGTTTGAAATCGTTTTATCTGCGTTATTTAAATCCTATAAGGTTTTAGAAACCTCATAGGATTAGTTGGACTTTTGAAATTGTATGTATTGAAATTGAAGACTTATAATTCGTAGTTTCCGAGCGGAAAAGTCCACGCAAAATTGAGGGAGAAAACACCATTTTTTACCGCCATATTATTCGGCACATTGGCAACATTTGCCAAGCCCAAGGTATAGCGCAAATCCATATTTAGCCAGTTTCCACCGCCCAATCGGTAGTGTCCGCCAGCTCCCAGCAATACGCCAAAATCACCCGTATTGTATCCATTGACCTCTACGCCCTCGACTCTGGCACTCATCAAATAGCCAAAATAACCGCCTAACATTAACTTGGGTCGGAAGGTGGCTTCGGTTTTGCCCAGAAAATAATTGGCATACACAGGAATTTCTAAGTAATTGAGATTCAGGGCAATATCTGATGTTTTATTTTTTGAGCCTTTGCTCGAATAATTGACCTCGCCCGAAATTCCAAATTCGGGCGACACACTGTAAGTCAGGAGTGCGCCAAAATTCAAGCCGAATTTCATGCCATTATCCTCAAGTTGTTCGCCGCTCATATTGGCAAAATTCGCACCCAAACGAAGCCCTAAAGATGTGTTTTGAGCTTGTAAATCCGAAAAAAAGAGGCAAAAAACAGCCCATACTACCCATTTTTTCTTGTTCATGTTTTTTTCAATTAGGTTGTGTAAAAGATAAAAATGACTCCATTCGTGCCTCATGTTTTGGCACGATGAAGTCCCACAAATGAAACGATTATTTTTGAGGTTTGGGGTGTATAGTCCTATATTTTTTATTGCTCCAAAAAATCGTAAAACTGAATTTTTTGTCTTATTTTTGGTGCAAAAATAGACCACACATTTGAAAAATTTTCGATATTTTATCACGGGAGCAAACGGCTTGGCAGGAAGTTATATGCTCCGAAAAATCAGGGCGGAAGGCGGCAAAATCAGAGCCTTAAAACGTCAAGACAGCAACCTCAAATTGGTACAAAATATCCCCGATATCGAATGGGTGCAGGGCGACCTGAACCAACCTAATTTGGGTGAATTTCTGACCGACATCGACTTTGTTATCCATTGTGCGGGCTTGGTTTCTTTCCATCCCAAAGACAGAGCTAAATTACTGAAAATCAATGCGGAAGGCACGGCAAACTTGGTCAATATTTGTTTGCAAAATCCCATCAAAAAGTTTTGTCATCTTAGTTCGGTGGCAGCATTGGGCAATACACAAACTGACCTCATTAACGAAAAAAATACATGGGATAATCGAAATCCCGCCTCCGAATATGCGCTCTCAAAACACTTAGCCGAACGGGAAGTATGGCGAGGCATTGCCGAAGGACTCACGGCGGTTATCGTCAATCCCGCC
>CAZNYR010000002.1:69061-78646 GCA_964577275.1 uncultured Cytophagales bacterium
CCCGCCGTAATTTTGGGCAAAGGCGACCCAAACCAAAGCAGTGCCAAAATTTTTGGGCATATTCTCCAAAAAAAAATATTTTATCCGCAAGGACAACTCAACGTGGTGGATGCCGATGATGTCGCCCGTGCGGTTTATCAATTATTGCACGCTGATATTGAGGCAGAGCGATTCGTTTTGAGCCATGAACGCCTCGAATTTCGGGAACTTTTTGGGCTGATTACCAAGGAGTTAGGATACCAAATGCCCGCCTTCAGAGTCGGTGCTTCTATGCTAAAAATAGCGCATCAATTCGGACAATTTTATGCCTTATTGGGCGGAAATCCTGCCCTCACTTCGGCAACCTTACAAAGTCTTTTGCACACGCCACAATACGATGCCAGCAAAATCAAAAACGCCCTAAATTTTCAATTTACAGACACCCAGACGAGCGTACAAAAAGTTTGTCATCAATATCAAACTGAAAATTAAGACTTTACAATATAGGCAAGTTTCGTTTGAGAAATCCCGATTTAGAACCACCAAAAGCGGAAAGAATCCCCAAAAGATGCGTAATTTGCCCCTTGAAATTTTTTCCAAAACACACCAATTTATTCAAATACACTCAATATGGAACAAAAAAACACAGCAAGCAATAGCCGATTTATTGCAGGCATTACGTTGGTCGCTACTTTGGGCGGATTATTATTCGGATATGATACGGCGGTCATTTCGGGGGCAATAGGTTCGGTACAAACCTATTTTGAATTGGATGCGATTGCCAAAGGTTGGGCAGCTTCCAGCGCATTGGTCGGCTGTATCCTTGGTGCAAGTATGGCGGGTTCAGTAAGTAACCGATTTGGACGAAAAATAGGATTAATCATAGGTGCAATTTTATTTTTTGTCTCTGCCATCGGAACGGCATTGCCCGAAAGTTTTACGATTTTTATTGCCTTTCGGATAATTGGAGGGGTTGGTGTGGGCATTGCCTCCATGCTTTCGCCAATGTACATCGCCGAAATAGCCCCACCCAAGATACGAGGGCGATTGGTTTC
This sequence comes from uncultured Cytophagales bacterium, assembly GCA_964577275.1. Taxonomy (GTDB): domain Bacteria; phylum Bacteroidota; class Bacteroidia; order Cytophagales; family Thermoflexibacteraceae; genus UBA2561. Next base: position 70,096 of record CAZNYR010000002.1, read on the forward strand.
TTTCAATCAATTGGCTATTGTTTTTGGTATTTTATTGGTATATTTTGTAAATTATTATATTGCTTTACAAGATACCACCCAAGGCGTTTGGCTGATACAAAAGGCATGGCGCTGGATGTTTGCTTCGGAGGCAATTCCCGCACTTATCTTTTTTGCGTTATTGTTTTTAGTACCAGAAAGTCCTCGTTGGTTGGTCATGCAAGGCAAAACTCAACAAGCCCAAGCCGTGCTGGAGCGCATCGTAGGACGTATCGAAGCAGACCGAGAAATGACCGAAATTCATAAATCCTTAGATTCTGCCTCCAAAAATAAGGCAAGTTTATCCGATTTAACACAAAAAAGCATCTTGACGGTTGCTTTGATAGGCGTAGTACTTTCGATTTTGCAACAAGTTACAGGTATTAATGTGATTTTTTATTATGCCCCCGAAATCTTCAAAAAGTTAGGCAGCGATGGCGATACGGCTCTGCTCGAAACCATCATCGTAGGGGCGGTCAATATGACCTTTACGGTGGTGGCAATTCTGACCGTTGATAAATGGGGGCGAAAACCCCTGTTGATGGTTGGTTCGATTGGCATGGCGATTTGTTTAATAGCGTTAGGATTTGCCTTTTATACCGAAAATATGGGCGTATCTTCCCTGATTTTTATTCTGGGATATATCGCTTGTTTTGCCATGTCTTGGGGACCCGTTACGTGGGTTTTGCTGTCCGAAATTTTCCCGAATCGAGTGCGCGATTTGGTCATGGGAATTGCCGTAGCAGCGCAATGGATTTCTAACTTTTTAGTATCCTTAACTTTTCCCGTGATGCTTGATAATCAGTACTTAGAATCCAATTTTCATGGTGCTTTTCCTTTCTGGTTGTATGGTTTGATGTGTGTCATTTCGATTTGGTTTAATTGGAAATTTGTCCCCGAAACCAAAGGCAAAACACTCGAAGAAATGGAAATTTTGTGGGAAAAATAATCCTTTTTTAATCCCGTCAGACCACAGATAACTGACGGGATTTCAGACGTTCAAAAACGCATTTTGATTCCCAAAATTACCTCCAAACCTAACGCCTCGTAACGTGCAAAATGCTCATATTTTTTGTTGATTAAATTACTGATTTTCAGATAGATAACACCCTTTTTGCCTATTTTGTATTCGCCTTGCAATTCAATATTTGTGCGGTCTATCAAAAATTGAGCCGATTTTGTAGCCCACTCATAATACGGAATCCGTCCCGCATAATTTAGCCCAATCAAAGGCTTAAACTTTGAAGCCTGATAAGCCACCGAAGCTGATAATTCCCGTTCGGGAAAATGCCATACTTTGGCTAAAGTTTGCGTTCGGTAATTTATCCATTTGAAATGAATTTCGGACTTCAAATTTTTAGGCTGATAACTCAAATATACATCCAAACCATACGATTTAACGTGCTGATTATCAAAGACTAATCCGAATTTATCGGGTGCATTTTCTTGATTCATAAAGCCATAAAATTGTGCCTCTACATCATAAAAAAATGCCATATTCCAACTTAAAAATGGCACAAAATTACCCCGAACACCCAGACGAGTTTTGAGCATTTCGTACCGATTTTTTGCCCGAAAATCAGGCTGCAAAAATGGATTTTCGAGTGTCAATAGGTGTTTGTTGAGTGGTCGAATTTGACCCTCGCCACGCACGAAAAGCGTTAATTTTTCCAAAACTGCATCATATTCAAGGCTTATATCAGGAAAAAACAACCATTTCGTTTCTTGATACGCCAAATTGATACCCAACTTTGCGCCTATTCTCGCCCGAAATCGTTCTGTACTCTTGTAATAATTACCGCCAATCGTGTACGCATGGCGCACATAATTCACTGAATCTGAAGCGATTACGCTTTGTCCTTTGCCTTCCAACGTAAGTCGCTCTTGTGGTTTGATTTCGTAAAATAACTGCAAACTTGGCATTACGCCCATTTCTGTCATCCGAAAATTATCCGTCCAGAACCACGATTTGAGATGCGTTTGATAATTGACTCGACTGCCGTAATCGGCTTTTAACAGATACAATTTAGTTTGTAATGTCCTGAAAATCTGACGAATATCAGCTGGATTAATCGTTTCGGCAGGCGCATCATATCCATAAAAATGCACGGTTTTGAGATTTCCCATCAATTCAAAACCCATTTTTTTGCCCCAATTCGTGTAATTGCCAAAAACGCCCAAATGTGTCTGTTTTGTAGCGGAATTTTGTTGGTCTTTTGCCCCTCTAAAAGCCTGAAAATGAGAGGCATGGAGTCCTATTTTTTGATTTTTGGGCATCCAATGTATTTCCATTCGAGGACTCCAATACGACCCCACGCCCAAATGCCATAAATTTTGCGGTTTTTGCGCTATTTTTCGGATTTGATGTGGGGCTGGTTGTGGCGTTTTTTGGTCATAATTTAGCATAGAAGGCAAAATGGGTAGATAAAAATCCTGCTCTACGGGACGCTTCGGCGCAGGGATTTGTTGCGGATTATCGTAATGATTGGGCGTAATGCGCCGTAGCGGCTCGGTCAGTGGCATAAGGTCTGGATTTTTGGGAATCGAATCCTGTGCCTGCACCATTTTCATCGAAAATAAGGCGCAGAAAATCAAGGTTTTGAGTTTCATGTCGGTGGTTTGTTTGTGTATTTTTGATTGGCAAAATCGTAAAAATATACGTGATTTGGCAGATAATATGTGAATTTGAACAAAATTTAAGATGCCGTTTAGAAATTTTGATTTTCAATCGTTATGAGGTTTTGGACTTGGCAAATTTTGAAAACCTGCAAGGGTTTAAATTATTGATAATCAATATTTTAATTAAAATTTAATTCCTCTCTAAATTAGATTAAAGATTTTTTCGTATTTTTCGGTTTCTAAGAGGTTATTTAAATTTGGACCCGCCAAGTCTTATAAGACTTGGCGGGTCTTGGTCTAAAAATCATATAACTTACTGATTATGAGTGAAAAGATTATCTTTTCGATGTCGGGCGTGAGCAAAATATATCCGCCCAAAAAACAAGTACTGAAAAATATTTACCTTTCCTTCTTTTATGGCGCAAAGATTGGGGTTTTGGGGCTGAATGGTTCTGGAAAATCCTCTTTATTACGCATCATTGCGGGAATTGATAAGAATTATCAGGGCGATGTAGTTTTTTCGTCCGATTATTCGGTGGGCTATTTGGAGCAAGAACCCGAATTGGATAAAACCAAAACTGTTCGGGAAATTGTCGAGCAAGGTGTGCAGGAAACTGTCGATATGCTCAAAAAATTTGATGACATTAATCTCAAATTTGCCGAGCCAATGTCTGATGATGAAATGGCGAAACTCATCGAAACGCAAGGAAAAATACAAGATGAATTAGACCGCCTCAATGCTTGGGAATTGGATACGAAATTGGAACGGGCAATGGATGCGCTCCGCACGCCCCCCGAAGATGCAAAAATTGAAAACCTTTCGGGTGGCGAAAAAAGACGGGTAGCCCTGTGCCGTTTGCTTTTGCAAGAACCTGATGTGCTGTTACTTGACGAACCTACCAACCATCTGGATGCCGAATCAGTGCATTGGCTCGAACAGCATTTGCAACAATACAAAGGCACGGTTATTGCCGTAACGCACGACCGTTATTTCTTGGATAACGTGGCGGGATGGATTTTGGAACTTGACAGAGGCGAGGGCATTCCTTGGAAAGGAAATTACTCGTCATGGCTGGAACAGAAAGAAAAACGACTTGAAAAAGAGGAAAAATCAGAATCCAAACGCCGTAAAACCTTGCAGCGCGAATTGGAATGGATTCGGATGAGTCCCAAAGCCAAACAAACCAAACAAAAAGCCCGAATCAATGCCTACGAAAAAATGCTGGGCGAAGAGAGCAAAGAAAAAGAGGCGCAACTCGAAATTTATATTCCTGCGGGTCCCCGATTGGGCAATAAAGTCATCGAAGCCAAAAATATCCGAAAAGCATTTGGCGATAAATTATTAATCGAAGATTTGAGTTTTGCCTTGCCTCAAAATGGCATCGTGGGGGTCATCGGACCCAACGGCGCAGGAAAAACGACACTTTTTAAGATGATTACCGATAATTTGAAGCCCGATGCGGGTACTTTTGAGGTTGGCTCAACGGTCGACGTGGCTTATGTCGATCAGGAACACGATAATCTCGACCCCAATAAAACCATTTGGGAAGTCATTTCGGAAGGCAATGATTTGATGAAAGTAGGCAATCGAGAACTCAATTCCAGAGCCTATGTCAGTCGTTTTAATTTTAGCGGAACTGACCAACAAAAAAAGCTCGGCACGCTTTCGGGCGGCGAACGAAATCGAGTGCATTTGGCAATGACGCTCAAGCAGGGCGCAAATTTATTATTGCTCGATGAACCGACTAACGATTTGGATGTCAATACATTACGGGCTTTGGAAGAAGCCATCGAAAACTTTGCGGGCTGTGCCGTCATTATTTCCCACGACCGTTGGTTTTTGGACAGAGTAGCCACGCATATTCTTGCATTTGAAGGTGATTCGCAGGTACGTTTTTTTGAAGGCAACTTCTCCGAATACGAAGCGACCCGCCTCAAGGAATTAGGCGGAGTCGAACCCAAACGCATTCGGTACAAAAAATTAGCCTAATTTTTCCGAAACGATAATCCCTTCAAAAATATCTTGGACAAGATATTTTTGAAGGGATTATCGTTTATCAATTTTTATTATTAGGAACATTAAATGTTATTCCGAAACATCTGACGAAGTGGCTTTGGTTGGTTTTGCGAAATCAAATAACAAAGAAAATCGCATCGTATCCGCCAAGGGATGCTCTTGCGCTTGCGGTACTAAATAGGCAAAATCAATCCCAAAGGTATTATAACGCAAACCCACGCCCAGCGTGAAATATTTACGGTTTCCTTTTTCGGCGTGTTCATAAAAATAGCCGCCTCGAATGGCAAAAATATCACCATACCAATACTCCACGCCCGCCGAAATACTTACCTCTCGGATTTCTTCGCCCATGCCATTAGGCGCATCCGTAAACGAACCAAACATTCCCGAAATTAACCCCAAATCTTCGGGGTCTCTTCCTTTGATTATCCCATTATTGGCATCCCGAATCGGTGGCGAAGGCACTAATAACTTGTTGAAATCCAAGGCAAAAGTAAATTTATTAAATTCGTCTAACTCCGTAGTCAAGGCAGTCCCTAAACGCATATTCACGGGAATAAAATCAGCATCATCGGCATTATTATACGTCATTTTTTGTCCGATATTCGAGATATTAAGTCCATACGCCAAATTAGACGGCAATCCGCTCAAGGTTATATCTTTGCGTCCAAAAAAAGCAATATCCGCCGCCAACGAATTACCGGGGGAGGCATTGACCTGTACGCTGCTATTGCTCACATTTCCTGCCAAATTGGAATTAATGTACCGTGCCGAAATGCCCATCGAAAATTGTTTACTCAGTTGCATCGCATACGTAACGTCCAAAGCCACCTCGCGCGGGTTAAAATCCTGAATCGGCTGTCCGTTATTATTCGTAAATTGTAATTCTCCCAAATCAAAATAACGCACCGACATTCCAACGACCGAGCGGCGGTTAAGTCGCTTATAACCAGCCAGATACGACAAAGACATATCAGGCACTAATTTTTGAAGCCAAGGACTATACGAAATCGTTGCGCTTAATTCTTTTTCGGTAAAAGCCAATTTAGCGGGATTCCAATGTGCGGCATTTGCATCAGCAGAAGTAGCGACACCCACATCGCCCATGCCTGCACTTCGGGCATCAGGACTGACCTTTAAAAATGGCACAGAAGTATTGATGGATCTATCTGCATTAATTTGTCCTGAAGCATTCGTTTGGGCGTAAGACTTTCCGCCCATCAATAGAAGAGCAAAAAGAAAGAGAGAATTGCGAAACATAATAGAAACTTATGATTTGATGATTTGACATTCGATTTTCCAGCATCGAACCCGAAATAAATCCTCTGAAAAAAGACTTATCCATTCAAATAGATGCAAGTAAAGTTGAAATCATACGCAGAATTTGGGTGTTAATCGTTGAGAAATTTATGGACGTAAGTTTTTCTCATTTATTTCGTAACGCAAAGTTACAATAAAATCTAAAAAAAAACGTGCTTCCTGCAAAAAAATAAAACTCATCAAAAGACGTATTTCGGGCATAATTTGATTATTTTCTGCATAATTATCTCATAATCAATAATTTACCAGACTTAAAATGTGTTTCTTTTGTAGTGATGGCTTGTATTTTTAGGCGATAAATGTACAAACCTTCGTGTAACTTATTGCCCGATTTATCCGTACCGTCCCAGCGCAAATTTTCGATTTTCTCGGCACTCACGTATAAAGTCCGTTCAATTTGACGTACCATTTTGCCCGTAGTTTCATAAATTTCGAGCGTAATTTGTAGGTCATCCCCTGCCCTATTATGCCGAAACGAAAATTGAGTTTGTGCATCAAACGGATTCGGATACACCAGCATTTCGGAAATCGAAAAAGGTTCTTTTTGCACAAAAAACGTCAATTCAGCTTCCGAGAAATTATTGTGCGTATCCCAAACTTGCACCTTCAGATGATGCTCGCCTTCGGGCAAATTTTCAAACGGAAAAATAACTTGCCCACTTTTGTAAGTTCCTAAATCCGCTTGGTAAAAATCATTCAGCACAAAAATTTGTTCGCCATCCAAAATCGCCACCATATCATGTCCTAACCCATTGCCTGTCAGGTTGATACCACTTTCATCCGTGAAAAATGCCAAAAGTTTCGGACTGATGCCAGTCGTGCCTCCAGATTGGAAAAAAGTCGAATCCATAAAAATCTGAATTTCAGGTGGTTGTGTATCCAAAATTACCTGATTTACCGTTCCGCCCACTTGAAATTCGTCCGAAAAACCACTGGCATCCAAATACTGATTGTCGTGAGAGGCGTACAAACTTATTTTTCCTGTACCCAACTGATAATCAATGTCTTTCGGGACAATAAACTGAAATTCAAACTTTCCGTTTTGGATGCGTGCCGTCCCTTTGAAAAGTTTTCGATTTTGCAATTCGTAATCTGCTACCAAATTAATTTCGGGGTCTTCATCGCCCAACGTTTGGTAATCGGTTGGCTTATCAAAAACCAAAATTTCGAGCGTTCCATGAAACGAAGCATCGAGTTGGTTATTTTTCTGAACTTCTCCGATAACTGTAACGTTATCAAGGGCTTTCAGGATTTGTTCGTTGCCTGTCGAAGTGCGAATTTCCTGAATTTTGATGGTTTCCTTCGGGTACGCCAAGCGCATCGAGGGGTCTCCCAAAAGGGAGAAATTTCGATTTCGGATTCCTGAAAGACTATTATTTTTCGTGAGCCGAATCACATCACCCAAACGGGGCATTTCTCCGTTAAGTGGCTCAAAAACAGTATTATAGAATGCTCTGGTCAGAAAGGCATTGGTGTTGGAATAGACTGGGCGTGTCGTGGTCAGCATCGCTATCGCACCGCCATTGGGATTCAGAACGGCATATTCTGCGCCTGTCATGAGGTGATAATCAAATCGTCCAAATTCGCAAGTCGCCGTAACGACCAATGGCATTTGATACGGATTTTGTAATTTTCCTGCGATTGCAAAATCAAAAATCTGTTCCGAAGTCCAACTGGTTTCCGAACCATGTCCAATAAAATTGACCAATAATGTGCCATTTTCGATGGTTCTTTTCAGTTCATTTCGCATGGCTGGCGAACGTTTTTCCACGCTTTCCAAGACCTGCGCAAACGCATCAACATACAATTTTTGCAAATTCAGATTGCCATATTTGGCGTTGAGTTGATTCGTAAGTCGCTCACTATCATTGAAATGCAAATTATAATCGGCATCATCCGCCACGAAGCAAATTTGATTTCGCCAATGACCCATTGATTCAGGACTATCATAACGCATCAATTTGTTCACCACGTTCATTGCCTCAATTTCAGATTTAACAGGCAACCGCCCCACGCCAATTTCCAAATCGTATTCGTCTTCATTTTCGCCTTCGCCCCAAAAACCTTCCGAATCTTCCATAAATCCATAATAATCGTCCGAAGCATAACTAAATATTGGGTGCAACGATTCACGAGATTCATAAACTGGAACATAATTTGTAAAATTCCCAATCCGATTTTTATAATCATAGGAGGCATCTCCGAAAAGTAATACGTATTTCAGCCGATTAGATTTATCGTACAAATATTTTATGAAATCCCGAATCGCCGTAATATCCTGACGACCAGAGGAAAACTCGTTATAAATTTGCTGTACGCTTACCACTTGACTTTCCAGCTTATCGTGTGTCTTTCGGAACTCGGCTAATCGCTGGGCTTGTTCCATAAAATCAGAATGCGTAACAATCAGCAAATCAGGTGTTTGTAAATTTTTAATAAATTGATTCGGGACTTTCTGAACAAAAGTTGGCACAGAAATATCTGTTACTCTAATTAACTGAAATTCATGTAAGTTTTGGGACTCAATCGTAAAATTAATTTGATTATTTTCCGTATTAAAATTTTGCCAAACGGCAT
>CAZNYR010000002.1:78656-81333 GCA_964577275.1 uncultured Cytophagales bacterium
ACGGCATTTTGTGGGTCGGTAACATCCCAAAGTAAAACATCCGTAGGGCAGTCAGAAATTTGAAATTTTGAAACTTGATTTTTTGTACTTTTCAAAGAACGAAAACGCATATTTTCGCCGTAATATTTGAGTTCTCGTTCGACATTTAGTAGGATAAAATCCATGAATCCCAGTGCAGAATTGATGCCTTGTTTATCAAATTTGACGTGAATATTGACCGTTCCATTGGCTTCAATTTCGGAAGATTTTGCCGTAAAAATTTCCTGCTGACTTCGTCCCTTGTAATCGTATCGCCCGATGCCCAGCGGATTCACGGATGAAACCCGATGCGTACCCAGCAAATTATCATTGACAAAAATCGAAAATAAGCTAATGGCTGTCGAACGCCCGACCACGCCCGAAAAAACTTTGATGTCGGAATTGGGCAAAATACCATTCATAGAAAAATCAAAATTCATTTCTCCCTGAAAATCAAAGCGTTCGCCGTACCATTCTCTGCCCGAAAAAATATCCTGCTCGATTTTGTCGATGTCCTTTTCGTGATATTTGAAATCGTCAAAACTGGAAATCACGGGCGCATTTTGTGTCAAGGTTTCTCGTTTTTGGATGCGTTTGCCTTCGGTTGCGTCAATTTTAAGGAAAAAATAATTCAAATCAGCATACAAATTATTTTCATAATTGAAGAGTTGTTTTTGGGCATCATAAAAGTATTTGTTTGCTCCTTCGGCATAAAATAAGATAAAATCCTGTGCATCAAAAGAGCCATCTTCTTCGCCCTGAATGTAGATGGCATTTTCTTCCAAATCCAGCGGACGAGGCGAATTGTTAGGCTGCGGAAGCATCCCGCCACGATTTCCGAAAATATGAATATTTTTAGGATTTAGTGTCGTTACATCCATTCCGATTTCGGTCAGGAATTGGCGGTCAATTTTGTAGATTCCATGCTCAGGCACGGCAATTTTATAGATTTGACCCGAAGCCAATACGGAGTTTTGGGAATGTAATTTTATACTAAAAAACGTAAAAATTAGAATCAGAAAATATCGTTTCATAAATTTTGGGATACTTTTTTGTGAATTAGAACGATTTGTTTTTGGGAACGGTTGCAAGTTACGAAGTTTTGCCTGTCTGTCCGAAAAAGTTTCGGGACAAAATATGCCCAAAATTGGCTAATGGTACGGATATTGCAGATTTGGGAATTGTAAAAGTGTACCAAGTGTTATCAAGGTCAGTGAATGAGAAAAAAGCCTCGAAAATACAAATAAATCAATCTCATGGAGCGTTTCAAGATGGGGTTTTGCGTATGCAACCTATTTTATGAGGTACGATGTTCGTAATTTGAAATTAGATTTAGTATTTTTCCGAAAACTTAACCGCTACTCATTAAAAATTATTGAAGCCCACAAATGAAAACCCAATTTATTATTTTGTTGATAACTTATTTTGGTGTCGGCGTGAGTTGTCTCCGAGCCGAAACTATTGTTCTGACCGAACATCAACAATCTTATGTATTGGGCAAATATGCTTCCGTGTATGAAGATAAAACAGGCAATCTGACCTTTGAGGACATCATTTCGGAGAAATATGCCTCCAAATTTGAGCCTTCGACACAAAAAAACTTGAGTTTTGGCTATTCTAACTCTGTGATTTGGGTCAAATTAGAAATCCAAAATTTATTTCCTGCCCGTGATGATTGGCTTCTGGAAATCGGTTATCCTGTTTTAGACCAAATTCATTTTTATTACAAAAATGATTACGATTCGTGGTATCCCATGATTTTGGGCGACCAACTGCCTTTCCATGAGCGTCCTGTAGAGCATCGCAATTTTATCATGCCGCTGGATATTCCAGACATGAAAATACACACGTATTATATTAAGTTTAAATCGCGCACGACTCTAAAACTGCCGATGAAATTGCATTATGGGCATTTTTTCTACGAGCAGGAAGTACGTAGCGAAATGTTACACGGCATCTTTTATGGCTTAATGGGCGTGATGGTTTTTTATAACTTGTTCATTTTCTTTGCCTTACGTGATACGAATTACATTTATTATGTCGTTTCGATTTTTGCTTCTACGATGTATTTTACTGCCAAATCGGGACACGCCTACCAATATCTGTGGCCTCAATCGGTTTGGTTAGGCGACCACTTCATATTATTAACCATGGGGGCATGGGCAAGTACTTCCGCCATTTTTACGCAACGTTTTTTACATACCAAGAATTATTCGCAGATTTTAGCACACATCTTGGATGCGGTCAATGTCTGTGGGCTATTGGTCATCGTGGGGACATTTTTGATTGATTATGGTTATGTGGCGCAATTTGGCACGTATCTTCTTCTTTCTGAAACACTTATCATCCTGACGGTCGCAGGAATCTGTTGGGTGCGTGGCAATAAAGCCGCCCGTTATTTCGTATTGGCGTGGTCGGTTTATATGGCGGGAACTTTATTATTAGCTTTGCAAACTTTTGCGCTTGTTCCAAATAATTTCATCACCGATAATGCCGCCGAAATTGGTGCGGCACTCGAAGTCATTTTGCTTTCGTTAGCCTTGAGCGATAAATATGCCTTGCTCCGCAAAGACAAAGAAAAGGCGCAAGAACAAGCCATCAAGGCAAAAGATGAAGCCCTACAATTCTTGGAATCCAAAGTGCAGGAACGCACCGCCGC
>CAZNYR010000002.1:81343-94653 GCA_964577275.1 uncultured Cytophagales bacterium
AAATTATTAGACCTTAATCACGCCGTTCAGAAACAACACGAACACATTGCCAGCAGCATTAAATATGCCCAACGCATTCAGAATGTAATGCTTCCAGACCGTGAAAAAATTGCCGAGGCATTTCCTGCGGCGTTCATTATGTTCCGTCCGCGCGATGTAGTATCAGGCGATTTCTATTGGATGGCAGAATCCGAAACCAAAACCCTCATTGCCGCGGTCGATTGCACGGGACATGGCGTTCCTGGTAGTTTTATGTCCATGTTGGGCAATAGTATTTTGAGCGAAATCGTAACGGTAAGAGGCATTGATTCGCCCGAATTGATTTTGGATTTATTGCATTTGGGCGTAAGAAAAACCCTCAAACAAGATACGACCCAAAATCGGGATGGCATGGATTTGGCGTTGTGTGCGATTAATCAGACCGACAAAATTATCGAATTTTCGGGCGCAAAAAATCCACTAATTTATATTCAAAATACTGAATTACAGACACTTAAAGGCGATAAAATGCCCATCGGAGGCAGACAACAAGAACACGAGCGCAGGTTTACCAAGCATCGCATTTCGTATGCACACGCCCCGATTGCTTTGTATTTATTTTCGGATGGCTATCAAGACCAATTCGGAGGCGAAACCGGACGAAAATTTATGATAAAACGCTTTCGACAAATGCTCCTTGACATCCATCACGAAGCTCCCACCGTCCAGAAACGCCATCTCGAAGCCACATTCGATAAATGGCGCGGGCGACTCCGACAAATTGATGATGTATTAATTATTGGTTTGAAATTAAAATAGTTTCATAAAATCATCATACAATCCAATACGTATTTAATCTCCATAAATCGTTGTCTTTTTGGGCGAAATTCCGTAATTAGCGCATCGAAAAAACGACTTTACTCTACGTAAGTATTTTGCTGTCATTAAATCACAAATTTTGAGTTATGATTTCACTACACGTCAATATCTCCCAAACGCTTGCCAAGCGTTCGGGCTTTGTTTTGCAGGAAGATGTCTTAGATTTTCACGGCGAAATTTTGGCACATCACCAATGTTTGAAAGCCCAAACAGGTAAAGGCAATGAATTTTTAGGCTGGCAAACTTTGCCCACCGATACGACAGAGGCAGAACTCCAGAAACTGGAACGAGTCGCCTCAAAAATTCGAGAAACGGCTGATATTCTGGTCGTTATCGGGATTGGTGGCTCATATTTGGGCGCACGAGCCATCATTGATGCGCTTTCCAATCATTTTACCAGTATGCTTTCCAAACAAGAACGAAATGCGCCCCTGGTAATTTATGCGGGACAAAATATGTGTGCTGATTATCTGACTGACTTACAGCACGTTCTGAAAGATAAATCCTATGCCGTTGCCGTGATTTCTAAATCGGGAACAACCACCGAACCCGCCTTGGCATTCCGAATCCTAAAAAAAGACCTCGAAAATCGCTACGGAAAAACAGGCGCAAAAGACCGCATTGTTGCCATCACGGATGCCCAAAAAGGTGCATTACGCATTTTGGCGCAACAAGAAGGCTACGAAACTTTTGAGATTGCCGATAATGTCGGCGGACGATTTTCCGTCCTGACTCCTGTCGGATTATTGCCGATTGCCGTGGCAGGATTCGATATTCGGCAATTAATCGAAGGCGCAAAAGCCATGCAACACATCGCCGATACCGAAACTGATTTGGAGAAAAACCCCATTTCGATGTATGCCGCCATCCGAAATGCCCTATATCGAAAGGGACGAAATATTGAAATACTTGCAGGCTATCATCCTCGTTTACAGTATTTTATAGAATGGTGGAAACAACTTTATGGCGAAAGCGAAGGCAAAGAGGGCAAAGGAATTTTTCCTGCGGGCGTGAATTTTACGACCGATTTGCATTCTATGGGACAACTGATTCAGGATGGCGAACGCAACCTTTTTGAAACCGTGATTTCGGTCGGAAATCCATCACAAAACATTGAAATTGAGGAAGATGAAGCCAATTTAGACCAATTAAACTATTTGGCAGGCAAGACCATCGGCGAAGTGAATACAATGGCAGAAAAAGGCACCATGCTGGCGCACGTTGAAGGCGGTGTGCCGAATATTCGCATCGAAATTCCTGAAATTAATGCCCATACCTTAGGACAATTAATTTACTTTTTTGAGAAAGCCTGTGCCGTCAGTGGCTATATTCTGAATGTCAATCCATTTGACCAACCGGGCGTTGAAACCTACAAATCCAATATGTTTGCACTCTTAGGCAAGCCCGGATTTGAGGACAAAACTGCCAAATTGTTAAGTCGATTAGGATAATTACCTGAATGTTACTTCGAGTTTTTCAGACCTACTTTTTCCACAAATTAAGTAGGTCTTTTTTTACCGCCATCCACAGCATTTTTTCCAATTATTTTTCGTAAAATTGGAATCATTTTTGCCTAAATTTTAGACATGAAATAGCCTACATTTTTGGGCGAGGCAGTATCCCCAAAAAAAAGTGTTAAATCGAAATTCGATAGGAATTAATCGCTTTCAAATTTGTTAGGTGTATAAGGATTCTGTAACTTTGTAACTTACATAAATTTCATCCCACAAAATACACACAAGTATTATTTAGTTACATTGATTATCCATTTTGTTTTTTGGATAATGACCAATTCCAGCAAGGTATATATCCACTTGTTAATCACACACACTATCAGAAAACTATACCGTTTTAGACATTGATTATTTGTGCAAAAGCTCGATGGTTCATCCGTTGTTTGCAGATTATATTTTAACAAGACACATGAAAGCACATATCTTCACAAGTGTTTTACTATTTTGCGTTTCGAGTTGGGCGTGGGCGCAATCCCAAAACACCAATTTCCGCAGTTTGACGGGCAAAGATGGACTTTCACAAAGCACCGTAAATTGCATTCTACAATCCAAAAATGGATTTATCTGGTTTGGAACGGGCGGTGGACTGAATCGTTACGATGGTTATGAGTTTGAAGTTTATAAACACCATCCTGACGATAATTTTACGCTTGGGAATAATGTCATTACGGCACTACACGAAGACCAAAAAGGCATTTTGTGGGTTGGCACTCGTAGCGGTGGGCTTGCCAAATTTGACCCGCTCAAAAGTCGTTTTGATAGACTTGGAGGCAAATCCCACGAAGGAGATAAAGGCAATATCGCTGATATTGAGGAAGATACGGACGGAAATATTTGGGTCGGTTATGTCCAAAATTCTTTACAAAAAATTAGCAAAAATGGACGAACTACCATTTATAAAAATCTCAAAACCAAAAACGGTGAACCTCTGGATTACAATATTTTATGTCTGAAAATTGATACCAAAGGGAAATTATGGATTGGCACATTAAGCGGTGCATTTATTTTTGACCCCAAAACCCAAGAGGTACAACGCTTTGAACCTGCCCAAAATGCCCTTATTAATTTCATTCAGCAGGCACAAGACGGCAAGTTATGGATTGGCACAGACGGCGAAGGCTTGATTGAGTATTATCCTGAAAATCAGAAACTTATCCGATATACTCGGAATAATTCGGGCATCAGCCACAACGGAATTTTATCCATGTATCAGACCGATACGGGGCAATTTTGGATAGGAACAAGAGGCGGCGGTTTAAACTTTTTTGACCCTGAAAATCAGACGTTTACGCACTATACTCGTCAGCCCAACATGGTGGGAAGCCTCAATTCTAATGTTATTACGGCACTCTACGAAGATAATGAGCAGAATATTTGGATTGGGACACAGGGCGGCGGCGTGAACGTACTTTACAAAGAAACAACCGTTTTCCGAAATTATATGGAAGAAATCAGCCTGCCCGACCGCAACGAACGGGATATTTTTGCGTCTAATTCCGTGATGAGTTTTGCGCTCGAAACCGATAATCGGCTTTGGGTGGGTACGGATTGGGGCGGTTTATTTTTGTTGGATGCAGACAAGAAAGTCCTCAAAAGATATGTCCATAAGCCTGATAATCAGAATAGTATCAGTCATAATGCGGTGCTTTGTTTGGTCAAAGATTCGGACGGGTTTTTATGGATTGGCACATACGGCGGGGGCGTAAATCGCTTCGACCCCAAAACTGAAAAGTTTACACATTTCATCAATAAACCCCAAGATACGAATGGCATCAGCGACAACATTATTTGGTCAATGACAGAGGATTTGGACGGCAATATTTGGATGGCAACCGAAACACATGGCGTGGAAATGTATGACAAAAAGACAGACACATTTGTACATTTTCCGTATGATAAGCAGAAAATCAGTAATGCTTCGTATGATAAAATCAAAAAAACGGTTAATAATCAAAGCATAAGGTCGATTTATCGGGATTCTGAAGGAAATATTTGGATTGGTTCGTTTAGCGGAGCAAATAAATATAATTACAAAACCAAACAACTCGAAGCCTCTTACCAGCATACGCCCGATGACTCCACGAGTTTAAGCAATGATTGGGTTTTTGGTGTATTTGAAGACAGTAAAAAACGAATCTGGATAGCTACTTATGGTGGCGGCTTGAATTTATTAAACTCTGATAATCAGACTTTTACAAGATTCACGGAACAAGACGGACTGCCACACGGCATTATTTACGGCATTCTGGAAGACCAAAACGGTCTTTTATGGATTAGCACGCACGAGGGCTTATCTCGCTTCAATCCAGCGGCAAAAACAACGGACAAACGTTTCAAGAATTTTGATGCGCTGGACGGTCTGAAAAATACACAATTTAATCGCGGAGCTTATATTGCGCTTCCTTCGGGCGAATTTTTATTGGGTGGCACCAACGGTTTTACGGCGTTTTATCCTTCCGAAATTCGGATAAATCATAGGATTCCGCCTGTCGTTTTGACTGGTTTTCGATTATTTAACAAAACCGTTCCGATTTTGGATAATCCAGAGTTATCGCCTCTTCAACAACATATTAGTTTGACGGACGAATTAGTTTTGGATTATGACCAATCGGTTTTGACGTTTCAGTTTTCGGTTTTAAATTTTACACAAAGCGAAAAAAATCAGGTGGCTTTTCGCCTCGAAAATTTTGAAAAAGAATGGAATTATGTCGGCAATCAGCGCACGGCAACCTACACGAATCTGGATGAGGGGACGTATATTTTTCGGGTCAAAGGCGCAAATAATGACGGCATTTGGAACGAAGAAGGCGTTCGCCTCAAAATCAGGATTCGACCGCCTTGGTGGGATACGATTTGGTTCAAATTCGTGTTGGTCATTATTTTTACGGTGTTGCCCATTTTGTGGTATTTGTATCGCATGAGTGTCATCAAACGCCAAAAAGAGAAATTAGAACAGCAAGTACGGGAGCGCACCGCCGAAATTCGGGAACGAAACCAAGAAATTTCCGAACAAGCCAAAGTGCTGAAAGAAGCACACCTCAAATTACAAGAAAAAAGTGATGAAATTGTGGTGCAAAATGAAGAATTGCACCAACAAAAAGAAGAAATTGAAGCGCAACGAGATAACCTCCTCAAACAAAAATTTGAAATTGAGCAGGCATATCGTAACATACAGACTCTCAGTGAGATAGGGCAAAAAATTACCGCCACACTTGAGCCAGAACGCATTGCCAGAACGGTCTATGATTATGTCAATAATTTGATGAAAGCCGAAGATTTTGGCATCGGGATTTATAAAACCGAAGCGCAGGTTTTGGAGTTTAGTGCCTTTATCGAACGAGGTGAAATCTTGCCCGAAATCGTGGAACATTTGCGCCAAGAAGATAGTCTTACCGTTTGGGCTTTTAAAAATATAAAACCCGTGATTATCAATGAGTTACAGAAAGAATTTTCAAATTATATTTCCAAACCACTCAATTACAAAATGGGTGATATGCCTCAATCCATGATGATTTTGCCTTTGGTCATCGAGCATGAAACCATTGGTGTCATTACGGTACAAAGTTTTGAAAAAAATGCGTATGATGAACGGAGCGTAACGATTTTGCAAACGCTGGCTTCCTATATTGCCATTGCGGTTGATAATGCCAAAGCCTATCGGGTAATCACACAAAAAAATCAAAATATTACTGATAGTATTCGTTATGCACAGACGATTCAGCATGCCATTTTACCGCCTCGCACCGAATTTGATGCGTATTTTCAGGAAATCCTGTTATTTTATAAGCCTAAAGACATCGTTTCTGGCGATTTTTATTGGTTTGCTGCCACCCAAAAATATCTTTTTTTGGTCGTGGCGGATTGTACGGGGCATGGTGTTCCTGGGGCGTTTATGTCCATGATTGGCAACGAATTATTGCACGAAATCATTAGAGAAAAACAAATTTATACGCCATCCGAGATTCTGGAACGTCTGAATATTGCGGTCAAAAATGCACTTCGCCAAGACCAAAAAGCCAATGATGACGGCATGGATGTCGGCTTGTGTCGCTTTGAAAAAATAGACGAGCAACAAACCAACATACTTTTTGCGGGAGCGAAACGCCCGCTCCGTGTGTATAAAAAAGGAGAAGCACGTTTACAAAATATACGGGGCGATAATCGTTCGATTGGAGGCATTCAACCCCGCAAAAAACGGGCATTTACCGATAAGGAATTTACACTCCAAATGGGTGATATTGTGTATCTTACGACAGATGGATTCGCTGACCAACACGGCAAAATGCACGGCAAATTTGGGACACAACGCCTCAAACAACTGCTCTTTGAATATGTGCATTTGCCCTTCAGATTGCAGGAAGCACTGCTCGAAAAAGAATTGCTCAAGCATCAACAAGGCACCGAACAGCGCGATGACATTACGCTGATTGCCGTAAAACTCTGATTTATTTCGTAAATCATTGATAATCAATATTTTAACTCAAAATGAACGGGTCGAGTGCGCTTATTTATCCAAGCGATTCAAAATCTGTTCGAGCGTATATTCGTCTTGCACCAAAACCTGTCGGGCTTTACTTCCCTCAAAACCGCCTACGATGCCCGCCGCCTCAAGTTGGTCGATGATTCGTCCCGCCCGATTGTATCCCAAGCTCAATTTGCGTTGAATCATGGAGGTACTTCCCTGTTGATTAGAAACGACCAAGCGTGCCGCATCCTCAAACATCGAATCTCGCTTGCTCAAGTCGATTTGTTTGGCTTGATTTTCGTCATCTTCGGTTTCTGGCAACATATAAGCCGATTCGTAACCTTGCTGATTCCCAATGTATTCGCAAATTTTTTCGACCTCTTCGGTATCCAAAAAAGCACATTGTAAGCGAATAATATCCGAGCCATTCGACAAAAGCATATCGCCCGCCCCGACTAATTGGTCTGCACCATTTCCATCCAGAATGGTGCGTGAATCCACTCTGGAAGTTACTCGAAATGAGAGTCTTGCCGGAAAATTAGCTTTGATAATCCCCGTAATGACATTGACCGAAGGGCGTTGTGTAGCCACGACCAAATGAATACCAATCGCACGGGCTAACTGCGCCAGCCGAGCAATCGGCATCTCAACATCCTTGCCTGCGGTCATCATCAAATCCGCCAATTCGTCAATCACTAACACAATATAAGGCAGATAGCGGTGTCCGTCTTCGGGATTCAATCGCCGTTGCACAAATTTGGCGTTGTATTCTGTAATATTTCGAGTGCCTGCCGTTTTGAGCAAATTATAGCGCACATCCATTTCGACACAAAGAGAATTAAGCGTATGAACTACTTGCTTTGTGTCAGTAATAATCGGCTCTTCAGAATTTGGCAATGCCGCCAAATAATGCCGTTCAATTTTGCTAAAAAGTGATAATTCTACTTTTTTGGGGTCCACCAATACCAATTTGAGTTCGGCGGGATGTTTTTTATAAATTAATGAGGTCAAAATCACATTAATTCCTACGGATTTCCCTTGCCCCGTTGCGCCTGCCATCAATAAATGCGGCATTTTCGCCAAATCCGTTACAAAAACCTCGTTAGAAATCGTGCGTCCCAGTACAATAGGCAGGGCTTTTTTACTGCTCATAAATTGGGGCGTAGAAATGACCGAACGCATCGACACCATTTCCCGATTGGTGTTTGGGACTTCAATCCCAATCGTGCCACGTCCCGGAATTGGCGCAATAATCCGAACTCAAGGCGATGTCGTCTTCCAAATTCTTGATTTTGGAGATTTTAATGCCCGCCTGCGGGACAATTTCGTAAAGCGTAACTGTCGGTCCAATCGTGGCGCGGATACTTTCGATGCCGATTTTGAAATTAATGAGGGTTTCGACAATTTTATCTTTATTGCCTTCGAGTTCTTCCCGTGTTACGCCTCCCGCCTGGGATTTTCGCTCATCCAACAAATCAATGGGCGGTTGTTTGAATCGGCTCAAATCCAGCGTGGGGTCAAAGGGAATAAATTCGTCTTTTTCGGATTCTTTTTTTTCGGCAATAATCCTGAGTTCTTGTTCCGAAAGTTCCGTTCCCGGTATTTTCATTTGCTCCGCCAGAATTAGGTTTTCTTGTGGTTTGGAGCGGTCTTCGACACTAAATTCGGGTTCGTCTTTGGGTATTGATTTTTCTGCCATCGAATCCAATGACAATCGCAAATCTAAGGATTCCCCCGCATTGGCTTCTTTTTGGTTTTCCTTTGTATCTTCCTGATTTTGTGTAGGTTCTGAATCTTCAGGCAATATCGTTGCGATTTCGCCTGTGGCTTTGACTTGAGTTTCTTTGCGCTCTGGATTATCCATTTTTTCGGGCATCGGAGCGGATTCTTTGGGACTTTTGGAAGAGGTTTTTTGTGTGGCTTTTCGGATAGTTTCCGAAGCCGAAAACCCGCCAAATGCGGCATTAAATTCGAGATTAAAAACTACAAAAATCGCCAGTGTAACTATTAATAATATGGGCGTACCGAATCCCATCAGACTTTGGAAAATAACCGCCAGTTCGTAGCCCACTTGTCCACAATAAAATGCCAAAGGCGAAAATTCCGTACTCAAAGCCAGATACCCCAACAGCGTACTTCCCCAAAACAAGGTAAAAGAAACCCATTTAACCATTTTCCATTCGCCAAATAACGAGCGCAAATACATGACCCGAAATCCGACATTAAAAATAAGCGGAATCACCAAAAAAGAAATCACGCCAAACCACTTATAAACAAACAGATACGATAAAATTGCGCCCGAAAGTCCGAGCCAATTTTGCATTTCTCTGCCCGAACCAATCAAGCCATAAATCCCCACGGATTCCACCGTACTTTGGTCGGCTTTGCCCGTAAAAAGATAGGACAAAAACGCAAAAGTCATAAAAGCCGAAAGAAACACAAAAAGCAAGCCCATACTCAATCTGATGCGTTTACTTTCATAAATATCTCGCCACGATGCGGTGTCTTTTTTGCCTGTTTTCTTTCGTTTATTGTATAAGCGTTTGCTATTTGCTGTCGTTGCCATGTTTTAGGATTTTCGTCTAAAGAACGAGAATTATTATACAATTTTAACGTATTTTCCGACTTTGGCAAAGTTTTGTATCGCTTTATCATCGAAAAATGAAAGCAAATTTAGTATTTTTTGTGGGATGCCGTGGCGTTGGTCAAAAAATTACCGTATCCGTGATTTCATCCACGCACCTGATATCCGTGTGTCTTCTCGCTCAAATGCCAAACCAATCGAGTGCCTGCTGGCGTGTCTTGAAAAATTCCATATTCAATGCCTGATTATTTTCCTCCTCGATAGTTTGTTCTACGCCCAATTCGGCAATAAAATCTTGAGGCATCAAAAGCACTTGTTTCTTGACGATGTGTCGTTCGATAGAAGTAATTTCTTCATCCACCCAAGTTTGAATTTCGGGCGAAATCGTAAACATAAAATCACGTATTTTGCTTGCTTTTCTTGCAAATATTTAACGTAAATTCGCATTTGCTCTTGAAATTCGTGTGGGAGCATCAAAGCCGTTTCGGGAAGCCAAATCGACTCCAACAAAGAAGCAGACTCCGTAAAGGCTAATTGATGTAAACTGGATTCATGTATGATTTTCATAAGTCAAATCGTTTTTTATTCAAAATGATGTTTTTTTATCAAAAAACTTAACTTTAAACTTTGTAGTTATTTGAAATACCATCAACGTTAAAATTAACAAATCGTCATCGGTCTTTAAATATATTGTTTTTTGATAAAATTCCGAAATATTTCACAACAGGAAATGACCCCTAACGTTACAAAAACAGTTTTTATGTCCTTTGAACAGCATGAAACCATCAGCCATAATAATTTTTAGTTGCTTGATAATCAACAAACTGTCATTTAATCAATGTACAAATTCATTTAATCAAAACTTAAATTAAACCTTCAAGCCCATGAAAAATCTATTTTTTCTATTTGTGATGCTTTTTTCGATGGCAATCGTTACGCCTTCTTATGGACAGGACAGCAAAGCCGACAAAGCCAAAACCAAAAAGGAAGCCCAGAAAGCCAAAGAAACGGAAAAAAAAGCCTCCGCCAAACAAAAAGAATTGGCAAAAAAAGAAAATGAAAAGCAAAAAAAATTGCTCAAAAAACAAAAAGAAAACGAAAAAAAAGCCAGTGCCAAAGCCAAAGTCGCAGCCAAAAAACAAGCTCAAAAAGATAAAGCCGCTGCCAAAAAAGAAAAAGAACGCCAGAAAAAACTACTCATAAAACAAAAACAAGCGGAAAAACAAGCCGCTGCCAAAGCCAAAGCCGCTGAAAAGAAAGGCAATAAAAAAGAATGATATGTTTGGTTTTATGAAGGAAACCAGCTACATTTGCGGACATTTTTTAACAAAACAAGCTCTTTAGTAATGTACGCAATAGTAGAAATCGCTGGACAACAGTTCAAGGTAGAGAAAGACCGTTATGTCTATACCCACCGCTTACAGGCGGAAGAGGGCGAAACCGTAGAATTTGATACGGTTTTATTGACAGATAATGACGGCACCGTAAACGTTGGAACTCCTAAAGTGCAGGGGGCGAAAGTAACGGGGAAAGTATTGGAACACCTGAAAGGAAACAAAGTTATCGTTTTCAAGAAGAAACGCCGAAAAGGCTACAAGGTCAAAAACGGACACCGCCAATACTTGACCAAACTCTTGATTGAAGACATTACGCTCTAATATCTTGAACTTTTCGGAATACCAACGATAAATAGTATTCATCTTTAAAACATTCAAAAACAATGGCACACAAAAAAGGTGCGGGTAGTTCCAAGAACGGGCGTGAATCGCAAAGTAAACGACTGGGTGTAAAAATCTTTGGC
Source organism: uncultured Cytophagales bacterium (assembly GCA_964577275.1). Lineage (GTDB taxonomy): Bacteria > Bacteroidota > Bacteroidia > Cytophagales > Thermoflexibacteraceae > UBA2561. The sequence goes on from CAZNYR010000002.1 coordinate 92,566, forward strand.
GGACAACAAACCATCGCAGGTAATATTATTGTTCGGCAACGAGGCACAAAATTCCATGCAGGCAATAATGTAGGCATCGGCAAAGACCACACCTTGTATGCTTTGATTGATGGCGTAACTACTTTCCGCAAAAAACGAAAAACAGGAGGCAAAATCGTAGCTATCGTTTCGGTAGAACCAACCACAGCAGAAGCCTAAGCGCATTATTTTTGCTGCTCCAAACACATAAAACCAATTCCTGAAATGCTCAAGAATTGGTTTTTTTAGGCTCTATTTTTAGCAATTCATCCCTAAATTTTTGGCAGTCCAAATAAAATTCATACCTTTGCGGTCTGAAAAATCAATATTGGTTTTATTTTTTTAATAATCATGGAATTACGAAACTACGAAACTGTTTTCATTTTAACTCCCGTTTTATCTGATGAGCAGGTAAAGGAAACAGTAGATAAATTCCGCGAAGTCATCAAGGCGCATAGCGATGATTCGGAACTTTATCACGAAGAGGATTGGGGTATCAAGAAATTGGCTTACCCTATCCAACACAAATCCACAGGATATTACTCTTTGTTTGAGTACAAGGCGAATCCTTCGATTGTCGATCACTTAGAAACCGAGTTCCGAAGGGACGAGCGGGTCTTGCGGTTCCTGACCGTAACGATGGATAAACACGCCCTCGACTTCAGTGTCCGTCGTCGGAAAGGTGAGTTTAACAAAAAGAAATCTGATAATCAACAACAAGAAGACAAAAAATAGCCATGACATTAGTAAATGAACCTATCAATCGACAACAGCAGGTCAAAAAATATTGTCGATTCAAGAAACACGGTATCAAATACGTGGATTACAAAGACCCTAATTTTTTGATAAAATTCGTGAATGAGCAAGGTAAAATCTTGCCTCGACGAATGACAGGCACAAGCGTAAAGTATCAGAAAAAAGTGGCGCAGGCTATCAAACGAGCCAGACACTTGGCATTATTACCGTTTGCAACGGATTCTTTGAAATAATTGCCGATTTCATATCATCTTTAAAAAAGACAAAAAATGGACATCATTTTAACTAAAGATATTACAGGACTCGGCTACAAGGACGATGTGGTAAGCGTAAAGCCGGGATATGGACGAAATTATCTCATTCCGCAAGGTTATGCCGTGATTGCTTCGGAAGGAAACAAAAAGGCGGTCAATGAAAAAATTAAGCAAATCGCCCATAAAGCCGAAAAAATCAAAACGGAAGCCGAAGAATTAGCCAATGCCATCGGTAATATTGCCCTCGAAATCCGAACAAAAGCGGGCGAAAGTGGCAAAATTTTTGGCGCAGTTACTTCCTTACAAATCTCCGAGGCATTATCTGCCAAAGGATTTGAGGTCGATAGAAAGAAAATTAGCTTCCCTGCCGAAGTCAAAGTATTGGGCAATTATACTGCCACCTTGAATCTGCACAAAGAAGTCAAAAAAGACGTAGCATTTAGCGTGGTAGCTGAATAAAAGCACGTCAAAATTTTTATCCTGAAAACCAACTTTTACTCGAAATAGGAAAAAGTTGGTTTTTTTTTTGACTATTTTGGCGTTATTTTTTACTTTTCTTTCGATTCTATGTTTTTCGTTACAAATTTGTAAACGATGAGCCTGGCAATTTTAACATGATTATTTAGCACATCATCGGGATAAATTATTCATTGTATAATCATAATATCGTGAAATTCAAAGACTTAGTAAAACAAGGAGTGAGCGCAGGCGCAACCTTCGCAGGATTTACCGTTACGGCGATTTGTCTGTTAGAAAGTTTTGAAGCCGTACCTTTTGTAATTGGCGGTTTAGTGCCGATGATAAGCGGAGGCATGGCGTTCAAATATTTCCGCAAAAATTATACCTTAGCCAAAACGCAGGCACTCGAACAGCGTGTCCTCGAATTGTTTACCGTCTATCAAGGACAAATGACGGTGGCGCAGATGGCGATGGCACTCAAATTGCCGATAGAATCAATAGAAAATGAAATGAATCGTTTGCAAGCCAGAGGCGTTTTGGAAATTATTTCAACCAATCACGGCGCAGTAGTTTATAGATTACCACAATTAAGTTATGATAA
>CAZNYR010000003.1:0-2271 GCA_964577275.1 uncultured Cytophagales bacterium
ATCAATAAATTGGTGGCGGCTCGATTGGCGGCGGATGTTTGCGGTACTCCGACTGTTTTGATTGCCCGAACGGATGCCGAAGCTGCCACCTTGATTACCAGCGACATTGACCAGCGCGACCAAAGATTCGTTATGGGAAGCCGTACTTCGGAAGGCTTTTATAACGTAAAAAATGGAATCGAACCGTGCATCGACCGTGCCATTTCGTATGCGCCCTATGCCGATTTGATTTGGATGGAAACTGGCAAGCCTGATTTGGGACAAGCTCGCGAATTTGCCCAAGCGGTTCGGGAAAAATATCCGAATCAGATGTTAGCCTATAACTGCTCGCCATCCTTCAACTGGGCTGCCCATTTGAGCGTGAAAGAAATGGAAACTTTCCGTGAGCAATTAGCCGAATTAGGGTTCAAATTCCAATTCATTACGTTAGCTGGTTTCCATGCCCTGAATACGGCAATGTTTGAGCTTTCTTATGCCTACCGTCAGCGAGGCATGGCGGGTTATTCCGAATTACAACAACGTGAATTTGGGTTACAAGACAAAGGATTTAAAGCCGTGAAACATCAAACTTTTGTCGGAACAGGATATTTTGATACAGTTCAGAATACGGTCATGAGCGGGATGTCTTCGACCACTGCCCTTGCAGGTAGCACGGAAGCTGAACAATTTTAGAGAACATTTATTTTAGATATATGGGGATGAAAAAAGAGGTTGCTTTTGGCAATCTCTTTTTTGTTGATACCAAAAATTTAGGCTAACGATAAATTTAGTCTTGCTTTCGTAGTTGTTCGATTTGCGCTTCGGATAGCCCCGTACTTTTGATAATTACCTCATTTTCAAAGCCTAAACTGATTAAATTACGGGCAACTTCTGCCAGCCCTTCGGCTCTGGCTTCGATTCTGGCTTCTTCTTTGGCAGTTTCAATCGCACTGACCAAATCTCGATATTCCTTCAAACTACTTTCGTAAGCTAATCGCTCTTTTTTGTCAAACTTAGCTATTTCCGCTTGCTCAAAAAGATGCTGAAACATTTTATTTTGTAGCACTATCGGAATTTTATCTAACTTATGTAAGTTTTTTAGAATATACAACCATTTATCAAAATTTGTTTCCAATTCCTCCGCTGTTTTACGGAACTTAGGTACTTCCAAATACAAAAATGTTAATTTATCATAAAATACTTCGTGCGTTTCTCTATACTACTTACCTGCTGTTGGCTGTGTCCTCGCAGCCGACAAATTACATTACGACAAATCTAAAAAATTATCTTTTAAATTGGTTAGATAGTTGCCTGTGGGGACACAGGCAACAGCGATAGGGTTTCCGTCAGTTTGATTACTTCATCACTCCCTCCAGAAGCTCCATGGCTTGTTTCACCGAAGTCATTTGTTCGGCGACAAAAATAAGCCGTTTTTTGGTGTCTTTGAGCCGTCCTTTGTTTGGGTTTTGCGCCAAAAATTGCAATACTTTCCCAAATCTATCCGACTGAAAATACGCCTCATTTCCCTCCGAAGGCAAAAAATAACCTTTTAACGTATCATTTTTGAGCATTAATTTTTCAAAACCAATTTTTTCGGCTTGCCAACGCAACTGTACTGTTTTCAGAAGCGAATGGACTTGATGCGGTAATTGCCCAAAACGGTCGGTGAGTTTTGCCTCAAATTTTTCTAATTCCTCTCGATTTTTGAGATTATCCGCCTGCGAATACAGTCGCAATCGTTCCGAAATATTTTTGACGTACCCTTCTGGAATCAAAATTTCGAGGTCAGTTTCGATGCTGCAATCAATTTTGATTTCTTGGTTTTGTTCAATTTTAATTCCGTTCGTAAACAAATTTTTGAACTCCGAATTTTTCAATTCTTGGACGGCTTCATCCAAAATTTTATGGTAGGTATCAAAGCCCAAATCATTGATAAATCCGCTCTGCTCTCCGCCCAATAAATTGCCTGCTCCCCGAATATCCAAATCACGCATCGCCACCTTAAAACCATCGCCCAAATCCGAAAATTCTTCAAGCGCATTGAGCCGTTTTCGGGCATCCGAACTCAAGCCTTCCATCGCAGGAATCAGCAAATAACAAAAGGCTTTTCGGTTTGACCGCCCGACTCGTCCGCGCATTTGATGCAAGTCCGAGAGTCCGAATAAATGTGCATGATTAATGATAATCGTATTGGCATTCGGGATGTCCAAACCTGCCTCAATAATATTGGTCGAAACCAAAACATCATATTCGCCTTCCATAAATTTAAGCATGATATTTTCGAGCCGTTTG
>CAZNYR010000003.1:2281-3031 GCA_964577275.1 uncultured Cytophagales bacterium
TCCATCTGCCCATGAGCATACGCTATGCGTGCATCAGGGACAAGTCGCAAGATAATATTGGCAATCTGCTCGATGTCTTTGATGCGATTATGCACAAAAAATACCTGTCCCCCACGTTGCACCTCAAAACTCACGGCATCCCGAATAATTTCTTCGTGAAACTTATGTATTTCGGTCGTAACTGGCTGACGATTAGGCGGTGGCGTAGCAATAACGGACAAATCTCGTGCGCCAATCAACGAAAAATGTAGCGTTCTGGGAATCGGCGTAGCAGTCAAAGTTAGCGTATCCACCTTGACACACATTTCTCGTAATCGTTCCTTTGTCCGAACCCCGAATTTTTGCTCTTCGTCAATAACAACTAATCCCAAATCTTTGAATTGTACATTTTTTCCCGTCAATTTATGTGTTCCGATAAGGATGTCAATGTCGCCTTTTTTCAATTTTTCAAGCACTTCTTTGGTTTCTTTTGTTGTCCGAAAACGGTTCAAATAATCAACCTTACAAGGCAGTTCTTTGAGGCGATTTTGGAAGGTCTTAAAATGTTGCATCGCCAAGATGGTTGTTGGCACTAAAACTGCCACTTGTTTGCTATCAGCAACCGCCTTAAATGCCGCCCGAATTGCCACTTCAGTTTTGCCAAAACCCACATCGCCACACACCAATCTATCCATCGGCGTGAGACTTTCCATATCTTCCTTAACATCTTGAGTAGCAGTTGCTTGGTCGGGCGTATCTTCATAGATAAAG
>CAZNYR010000003.1:3041-12095 GCA_964577275.1 uncultured Cytophagales bacterium
TCATGCGAGAATTTGAAGCCCTGAACCTCCTTGCGTTGAGCATAAAAACGAATCAATTTTTCGGCAATATCCTTGACCTTTTTCTTGACGGCTTTTTTCTTCTTTTCCCACTCCTGCGAACCTAATTTATTGAGGGTGGGTTTAGTGCCATCTTTGCCCGAATATCTGGCGATTTTATGAAGCGAATGAATCCCGACATACAGCAAGTCATCATCCCGATAAATCAGCCGTATTGATTCTTGTTCTTTCCCATTTATATCCAATTTTTCCATCCCCGCAAACCGTCCAATTCCATGGTCAATGTGCGTTACGAAATCACCCACCTGAAGCGTGCGTAACTCTCTCAAAGTCAAGGCTTTTGTCTTAGAATATTTTTCCTTCACACGATAGCGATGGAAACGCTCAAAAAATTGATGGTCGGTATAACAACAAATTTTTAGGTTTTCGTCATAAAATCCCGCATGAAGCGAAATATTGAGCGGTTCAAACTGGACATAAGCATCAATTTCCTCAAAAATGGTGGCTAATCGTTCGAGCTGTTTCGGAACTTCGGCAGTTAAAATATTCGTAAAATGCTGTTCTTGTTTGGTGGCTAATTCTTGGGCAAAAAGATGAAAATCTTTATTAAATGAAGGTTGCGGTTTCACGGAAAATTCATATTTTAATACCTCTATTGAATTTTTAGAAAAGAGTTTTCCAAACTCAATCGTAACGAAATGATGTAATAGATTTTCAAAGTTCTTGGCGGTTTCAAAAAGGTCTTCAGGCGACTTGACGATTTGCGTTTTGCTCTGCCCAATCAAGTCATCAAAATTTTCGGTTGCTTTCTCAAAATATTTATCTATAATATTGATTGTCTGTACTTTATCCTTGAACCAAATTTTCGTGTATTTCGGCAAAAATTGTAAAAAAGATTCTCGTACTTCTTGCAAAAGTTTGGTCTGCACATTCGGGATAATCGAAATTTTTTCCTTCCTTTCAATCGAAAGCTGATTCGTAGGGTCAAAGGTTCGGATGCTTTCTATCTCATCTCCGAAAAGTTCAATTCTGTACGGCAAATCATTGGCATACGAATACACATCAATAATTCCGCCACGTACCGCAAATTGCCCCGCTTCATACACAAAATCGGTGCGCTCAAAATCATATTCGGTCAGAAATTCGCAAATAAAATCAATGCCATATTCTTCGCCCACTTTTACGCCAAACGTATTTTCCATCAAAGAACGTTTGTTGATGACTTTTTCGGTCAGCGCATCAGGATACGTTACAATCAGCTCGCCTCGGCTGTCATTTCGGGACTCTTGATTGACCCGATTCAGGACTTCGGCACGCTGTAAAATGTTGGCATTTTCCGTGCGTTCAAATTGATACGGACGCTTGTATGAAGTCGGAAAAAAAAAGATTTCTCGGTCAGGCAAAAGGCTCTGCAAATCGTTATGAAAATAGGCGGCTTCCTCACGGTCATTCAGTACAAAAACATGGTGATTATTGTGCAAATCCCAAACTGCCGAAGCCAAAATTGCATCCGAACTCCCAACCAAACCGCACACTTGAATTTGTTGCGGTTTTTTAGAATTTATTTCCTGTGCTACCGTCCGAATCAAGGAGTCTTCGGTATATAATTTTAAAAAATCTCGTGCGTCCAAAATTAATTTATGTTTGAAAATTTCTCGAAAAAATACAATTTCAATTTCTCGATTTTGAAAAGCCAAAACCTGCCAAATTTTTAAAACTTAGCAGGTCTATAAGGGTCAAAATTAGAAAAATAAAAACGAACCATTTACCGAAACCTTCCTAAATTTGTGCGAAATTTTAGATAGAAACCAAACTTGTATGATCATGCGATTATTGTGGCTATTTTTTTGGGTAATTTTGTTGAACGGATGCCAGATTACTTCCAGTAAGGATAAGGAAGATTTGCCTGTGGCTCGTGTGCATGATAAATATTTATATCAATCTGATTTACAGGGCATTGTATCGAGTGCTGGGCTGGCAGGCGATAGTGCCGATATTGCCGAAGGATACGTCAATAAATGGATAAAACGCCAATTATTATTCCAAAAAGCCGAGGACGAAGTACGAGTTGGACTGAATGATATTGAAAATCGGGTCGAGGAATATAAGTATCAATTAATTTTGTATGCCTTTCAAAAACAATATATTCAGGATAATTTGGATACGATTGTGCGACAGGATGAAATCCAAAATTATTACGAGCAACATATCGAAAGTTTTAATCTCAAACAAAATATTGTGCGCGGAAAATTTGTAAAAATTCTTTTTAAAGACCCCAAGAAAGATGAAGTCATCGCTTGGATGCAGTCCAAAAAAGACGAAGATGTCCAAAAATTGAAAGCGCATTGCATCATGCAGGCTGACCAATATGTTTTGGACACTCAAAAATGGATTGATGCTGACCAAATTAGCCGAAATACTCCCTTTGCTGATTTTGCGAGCGAAACAAATATTCGGTCTAAACGCCTGATAATCAGACAAGATGCCAGCTATATTTATATGCTCCGAGTTGATGAATACAAACTCAAAGGTGAAGTTTCGCCTGTTAATTATACAAAAGAAATGATTGTCGATATTATCATTAGTAAACGCAAAGTCGAACTCAAGGAAATGCTCCAACAACAAATTTTTTCTGAAGCCAATCGAAAACAAGATTATGAAATTTATCGCTAACCTATTTATTGTACTTTTCTTAGGTATGATTTCCGTCAAATCCCAAAGTCATAGCTTTTTCTTTGGGCAAAAACCAAGCGTATTTTTGGGTGATAAGATGCTCAAAAATGCGTGGGCGGGAGGCTTAAATTCTCCCCAGATTTCAACGATGGATGTCAATTTTGATGCTCTCCCCGATTTAGTCGTTTTTGACCGTACTTCTTATAAAATTACTATTTTTGTTCAACAAAATAATCAATGGAATCACGCTCCAGAATATGAATTTTTATTCCCAAAATTAGAACATTTTTTATTGCTTCGGGACTATAATAACGATGGCAAAAAAGATATTTTTACGGTTACTTCCTTTGGCATTTCAGTTTATAAAAACGTAAGTGAAAACCATAAATTGGCGTGGAAATTAATCGCAAATCCCTTAAAATCAATTAGTTTATCAGAATTAAATTTAAATCTCAAAATAGATGTTACTGATATTCCTGCGATTGTAGATATCGACCAAGACGGCGATTTAGATATTTTGAACTTTATCCCATTCACGGGCGAAAGTGTGGAGTTTCATCAGAACTTTGGTATCGAAAAATACGGCACTTCAGATAGTTTGGTCTTTGAAAAAGTACAATCCAGATTTGGTCATTTTTCGGAATGTTCGGACTGCAATCAATTCATTTTTGGAAATGAAATTTGTGGAAATGGACGAGTCGAACACGCAGGCTCAAGTTTGTTACTCTTGGATACGAATGGCGATGAAAATTTGGATTTTTTGATAGGTGATGTAAGTTGTACTAATTTGATACACTTAGTTACTTCAGGGAATACGCTTGAAGATACCATCACGAGTTTTGCTACGAATTTTCCGCCTAAAAAACCCGCGAATTTAACAATTTTCCCCGCCAGTTTTTATGAAGATGTAACTTTTGATGACGTACCCGATTTGTTAGTTGCCCCCAATTTGTATGCAAATGAAGATAATGCCGTTAATTTCAAACAATCATTATGGCTTTATCAAAATAATACAATTTTAGGAACGTCAAATTTTGACTTCGTACAAGATAATTTTTTGCAAGATGATATGCTCGATGTTGGCGAATCAGCACAACCTGTTTTTGTGGATGAGGATGGCGATGGCGATTTGGATATGTTGCTTTGTCATGCGGGCGAATTGAATCAAAGTGGGACATTTTCGAGCCATATTTATTTGTTTGAAAATATCAATACGCCTGAAAATCCGACTTTTAGCCTCAAAGAAAAAGACTACTTGAATTTTTCGGCACAAAATTTACAATTCCTAAAAATAGCTTTTGCAGACCTCAATCAGGATAAAAAATTAGATTTCATTTATGCAGGATTTGATGCGGAAAATCGTCAAATGAAATTCAATTTTGTATTCAATGAAGGCGAAAAAAAGTTACTTTATAATCTTGAAAAAGTACAAAATCTAAATGTGAAAATTGACGCAGGAGAAACACCACTTTTTTGGGATGTGGATGCGGATGATGACCCTGATTTGTTGATAGGAAAATACGAAGGTAACCTCGAATACTTTGAAAATCAAGGAGATATGAACTTTCAAAGGCAAACCCAAACCGCAGGTGGAATTGATGAAAATTTTTATCAACAAAACTTGAGTCCTATTTTGGTAGATTTGCAACAAGACCGCACGCCCGAATTAATCACGCTCGACCGCAGTGGAATTTTGCGGATTTATCCTGATTTTACGACACAAATTTTTGATAAAATTGAGCCTCAAAACAACTTGGTTTTCAGTAAGTTAGCTGCCAAAAATAATGAATTTTATTTCGGAAAAAATGCGTCTTTAGGACATTATGGAACTCGAAATTTAGCCGTAGGAATGGGTGGTGGCGGTGTTCTATTTTTAGACGTAAAGCAAGGCGATGAAATCCCAACCTTGATGACCGAAAATCAGCTTGATTTGGGGTGGAAAATGTATCCGAATCCTGCTCAAAACGAATTGTTAGTAGAATCATTTTTTACACAGGGAAAAATTGTACTTTTCGATGTTTTTGGCAAAGAAATTTTATCAAAAAATATTTGGCAAAGACACACAAAAATTGATGTATCAAAAGTCAAAAACGGAATTTATTTCGTCAAATTTATTGCGAAAAATTATCCAATTCATACGAAAAAATTGCTTATTTTTCATCAGAATTAATCACCGAAAAAATCATGAATTATTACCTCGAAAACACCAATTTTAGAGCCGAAATCAAGTCCAAAGGCGCAGAACTCTGTTCGTTCAAAAACACCAAAACAAACACAGAATACATTTGGCAAGGCGACCCAAAATTTTGGAATCGTCATGCGCCTGTTTTGTTTCCGATTGTGGGCAAATTGAAAAATAACCAATACCATTTTGAAGGAAAAACTTACCAAATGAGTCAGCATGGTTTTGCGCGTGATAAAGAATTTGTACTTTTATCGCAATCAGCCGATGAACTAATTTTTGAACTTCGGGAAGATGCGGAAACCTTAGAAAAATATCCTTTTGAATTTATTTTACAAATTTCTTATCAACTGAAAACCAATATTTTAACGACAAAATATTCGGTTCAAAACCCCTCAACATCAAATCTTTATTTTTCGATTGGTGGTCATCCTGCGTATCGTTGTCCATTAAAAAATGGAGAAAAACGCTCGGATTATTTCTTAGAATTTGAGGCTTCGGAAAATGCTAAACGATTTCCTTTGGAAGCAGAAGGCGTTTCATTGGATTCGATTCCAGTTTTTGAAAAAAACGGAATTTTACCGATTACGGATTCGCTTTTTGAGGCGGATGCACTGGTTTTTAAAGACTTAAAGTCGGAGGTCATTCGGATAAAAAATCAAGCCCAAAGAATGGTCTTAGAATTTCGATTTCAAGGCTTTCCTTTTTTCGGAATTTGGTCGAAAAATCAGCAATCTCCGTTCGTGTGTTTGGAGCCGTGGTGCGGTGTGGCGGATTGCGTCAATCACGAAGGGGATTTGACAAAAAAAGAGGGCATTATTTCACTAAAAACAGGCGAAATTTTTGAACGAAGTTATGAAGTGGAAGTATTTTAAAAATTGTATTTTTCTAAGATACATCAAATAATTTCAAGAAATTAGCTACATTAGCCGTTACAGAATATTGAGTTTCGACTTTTTGGCGTGCCTGCCGTCCAATTTTAATTCTTAGCTCCTGATTATCAATAAGTTGTACTATATTTTTTTCCCAATCTTGGGGGGTTTGGCATAAAAAACCTGTTTTTCCGTTTTCGATAATTTGAGTATTTACCCCAACGGGCGATGCGAGCGGTGGAATATTTAATGCCATATACTGTAAGGCTTTAAAACCACATTTACCCTGTGCCCATATATCATCGGTCAAAGGCATGATTCCGATGTCAAATGAAGCTAAATCCTGAATTTCATGGTCTTTAGTCCATCGAATAAACTGAATATAATCTCTCTGAAAATCAGGGAGTTGGTTACTAATAATCCGAAATTCAATCGGTTTTTGACGCACAATTTTGTCCAAAACAGGTAGTACATCAGGTAAATATTTCATGGTTGAATGCGTTCCCGTCCAGCCGATAATTATTTTATCCTGTGTTTTGACTTTTGGCACCACGCAATGATGTTTCACGGTATCAATCGTAGTGGGGTTTAAGACCACATTTTGACTAAATTGTTGGGCATATTGGGCTAAAAAAAGGTTTCCTGCACTGATTTTGTGGGCTTTTTTACAGATGTAGGCTGTTTTTTGATGCCATTTTAGCCAAGCCACGATTTTATTTTGTTGCGAAGTATTGGGCAACCAAATGGCATCATCAAAGTCAAAGATGATTTTTTTTCTAAAAATTTGAGTGATTAAAAATTCGATTATCGGAAATCCAATCGGCGTGGCTTCTCGATGAAGAAAAACGATGTCGTATTGATGGAGGCGAAATAAGACCCAGAATCGCCTTAAAAAGCCTTGCAAAATTCCGATAATTTTATGAAAAAAATAGCCTTTTTGATACAAAATCTGCCACGTTTTTTCAGTTATAAATGACTGAATATCAAAAGAATAACCTCTTTTTTTTAGGCTATCAAAATACTGCTCGAACCGAAAGCGTTGCGAAGGCGCACGACCGATAGGATACGGGACAAGAAATAATATTTTCATCGAATATTGGGTTTATACACCGATTCCGAAGGCAAAGATACGGCGTAATTTGGGAGGAAAAAAGAATCCGATACCCTTCTGGTTTCGGATTTTTGAAAAGCCTATGTGGAGATACAAAAATTGTATTTTTCTAAGACCGTAAAACGATTATTTTTTAGTTAAACCAGCCAAATTTGAGGGTTAATCCTACGCTGGGATTATTCAATTTTTTGGCATCAAATCCGTCCATATCATCTGCGCCTTGTACCCATCGGTACTGCGCTGTGAGGGCAATTCTGAAAAACTTGGTCATATTGAGTTCGATGCCTGCTGATGGCTGTATCACAAAGACTGTTTCAGACTGATTATCAAGCCATTGTGTAATATCAAAATCGTTATTTCTGTCACCAATTCTGACGGCACCCCATCCTAATTTTGTGTTTGCGGTCAGATGAATCATGCGTTTGGGCATTACCTGAAATCCGAGCATAAATCCTCCATGTCCAAAATGTAGCTGTCCTCTTCCGCCCGTATAACTTACTCTATTTGAGGTGCTTAGTCCAATTCCGTAGCCCCCTAAAATAATATTTCCGAGCGTGATTCCGCCACTACCTCCCGTGAAGACAGCAAGTCCGCCATCCATCGGGGCGTATTCTAAATCTACTGCACCAAAGCCCGAAATTTTGTTGCTTCCATCAAAGACAGTTTTGATGTCATGTGCGTTAGATTTTTCGGATTTTTGGTCATTTTTATCTTGTGCGATAAGTGTAAAAATGGTCAGAAATAAAACAAGGGAAAAACATAACTTTTTCATGATACTTTGAAAATTTTTAAGGTGAATTAAAATTAATTTGACGCTTAAATTTTGGTTAAAAGCCTTTTGTTTTTGTGGCTTTCGATTATAAGATTCGTCAGAGAAGAATTACCCTTATTTTTTTCTGAAAAAAAGTATATTATTTTTATAAACAACTGATTTACAGCATTTTTTTCAAAAAATATCAATCATCAGGTTATTTGAGCGGGCGGGAATTGGTAGAAATTATAAAAAAATAAAAGGATACCTTTCGATATCCTCATCTTTTGTTTTGTTTAGCGTCTATCTCTGCGGTCGTTTCGTCTGCCGCCGCCACTGCCGCCGCCACGATTATCTCGTCCGCCGCCACTGCCGCCGCCACTTCGGGGGTCTCGGCGAGGTTTTTCGATGTATCCTTCAGGTTTTGGTAACAAGGCTTTGCGTGATAAACGATATTTTCCTGACCGCTTATCGACTTCTAACAATTTGACCTGTACTTCTTCGCCTTCTTCGAGAATGCCGTCCATGGTTTCGACTCGTTCCCATTTGATTTCGGAAATATGTAATAATCCTTCTTTTCCGGGCATAAATTCGACAAAAGCCCCGAAATCCATGATAGAAGTTACTTTTCCTGTATAAATTTCGCCTTCTTCGGGCATGGCAATGATGTTTCGTACCATTTCCGAAGCCTTCTCTAACATGATTTTGTCTGTGGCAAAAATATTAACTAAACCATTGGTATCGGTTTCTTCGATGATGACGGTTGCGCCGGATACTTTTTGGATTTCTTGAACGATTTTGCCACCCGGTCCGATAACCGCACCAATCATGTCTTTGTCAATGACAATCGCCTCAATTCGTGGAGCGTGTTCCTTGAAATCAAGACGAGGCTTATCCATGACTTTATTCATTTCGTTAAGGATATGAAGTCGTCCTTCTTTTGCTTGATGCAATGCTTTGCTCAATAATTCGTAGGATAATCCGTCAATTTTGATGTCCATTTGACAAGCCGTAATACCGTCTTCCGTACCCGTAACTTTGAAGTCCATATCTCCGAGATGGTCTTCATCACCCAAGATGTCCGATAAAACGACACTTTTTCCGCTTTCGGGGTCAGAAATTAAGCCCATAGCGATACCGGATACGGGTTTTTTGATGGGAATGCCTGCATCCATCAGAGCCAAAGTTCCCGAACAGACAGTCGCCATGGAAGATGAACCATTCGATTCTAAGACATCGGAAGTAATCCGAATAGTATAAGGCAAATCGGTATGAGATGGAATCATGGATTTCAAGGCACGATGCGCCAAATTTCCGTGTCCGACTTCTCGGCGACTGGGTCCACGATTAGGCTTGACTTCGCCCGTACAAAAGGCGGGGAAATTATAATGCAACAAAAATTGGTCATAACCCACTCGCATTACGCCATCAATCATTTTTTCGTCCA
>CAZNYR010000003.1:12105-12573 GCA_964577275.1 uncultured Cytophagales bacterium
GTGGTGGCAAGGGCTTGGGTTTCGCCTCGTGTGAAAACCGCCGAGCCGTGCGCTCCGGGCAAATAATCGACTTCGCACCAGATAGGTCTAATTTGGGTCGAGGAACGTCCATCGAGTCGTAATCCTTCGTTCAGGACTAAATCTCGACAGGCTTTTTTCATCACGGCTTTGAGGTACAATCCTGCCAGAAAAGCATTCACTTCGGTATCTTCGGGCAGGCTCTCAAAGTATTGGTCTTTGATGGCTTTGAACCCTTTGCCTCGTGCTTTTTTGTCTTGATTACTTTTGGCAACTTCATAGAAACGTTCGTAATAAGTTTCCATCAAATACGCCTTGAGCTGGTCATCGTGCGTGATGTGCGAATACGCTCGTTTTTCGGTTTTTCCGGCTTCGGCTTCAAACTCTTTTTGAGCGGTGCAATGCGCTTTGATGCTTTCGTGTGCTATTTGCATGGCTTGCATCAATTCT
>CAZNYR010000003.1:12583-14479 GCA_964577275.1 uncultured Cytophagales bacterium
GAGACTTCTTTAGCTTCTCCCTCGACCATCATAATATTGTCAAAGGAAGCTCCGACCATCAAATCCATTATTGCCTTTTTCTGTTGTTCGGGGCTTGGATTGACGATGTACTCCTCGCCTACTTTGACGACACGCACTTCGGAAATCGGCGTATAAAACGGAATATCCGAAACGGTCAGAGCGCAGGAAGCAGCCAGAGCGACATAGGCATCAGGCAGCACGTCAGGGTCAGCCGAAATGAGCTGGATGTTCAGTTGCGTTTCGGCAAAATAATCATGAGGAAAAAGAGGGCGAATCACCCTATCGACCAGACGACAGTTAAGCACTTCATAATCAGAGAGTCTGCTTTCTCGTTTGATGAATCCGCCGGGAATCCGCCCTGCGGCGGCGTATTTTTCTTGATAATCCACAGAAAGCGGAAAAAAATCCATGTTTTCGCGGGCTTCATCCGCAGAAACAGCCGTTGCCAGCATCATCATTTTGCCTACCTGAAGCACCACCGCTCCGTGTGCCTGACGCGCCAATCGCCCTGTTTCCAGTGTGATAGGAAGTCCGTTAGGTTGTTCAATAACCTTTTTAAATCCTTGTATCATAAATCATTTATCATAAAACTGTTCAATCCACAATAATCGGTTAATTTTTTGATAAAAAACCCGAAACTGTATTTTTTTTCGAGTTCGCACGCTGATTAAAATGTTAAATTCTATTTTTTACAAGAATTATCAAGAATATGTGCTAAACAAATAGTTTGTATCATAATTTTAAAGACAATTATGTAACTTTGAGGCATTTTATAACATAATCTTAGCTAATCGCACATGAAACGAAATCTATTTTTTATCCTGCCCGTCTTGGCAGGACTTGCACTTTGGTATCTGATAGACTACCCCAAAACGACCTCGAAAAACACACTCGAAGACCAACTGGCATACCAGAAGGCTCTCAAAAAGAAACGCCCCAAGGATGATGTAAAATTTGACCGTCCTGATTTATTTCGGGCTTATCATCAAAAATTACGGACGGGAGCGGGCGTAAATGCACCCGTCTATCCTGCTAATTATCAGATGATTGAGCTGAAAAAAGTACAAAATCGAAACAAAGCCTATCGCACCGAAAACAATAATTTTAAGGAGCGTGGTCCAGGGAATGTACCGGGCAGAACCCGGGCATTGGTCGTGCATCCCCAAGACCCACAAAATACATGGTATGCGGGTGCAGCGGGCGGTGGCATCTGGAAAACAACGAACGGCGGCAAAAAATGGACGCATCTGACCGCAGGACTTCCCACTTTGTCGGTCGCTTCTTTGGCGATTTCTCAATCCAATCCCAACATACTTTATGCTGGAACAGGCGAGGGATTTTTTAGCGGGGGTTCGGGCGTGGGTTTTGGTATTTTCAAATCAGAAGATGGTGGCGCAAATTGGAAACAACTTCAAAGCACTGCCATTTTGGACTTCCAGAACGTAAGCCGAATTATTATCGACCCAAACAACGAAAATATCTTGTTGGCTTCGGCGGGTGCTTCTCGTCAGGAGGGCGTAAGTTTGAGAAGTGCAGCCACAAATTCCAAAATTTTTAAAAGTACGGATGGTGGTAATTCGTGGACAACCCTATACGAAAGTACCTTACCAATTTATCAATTATTGCCTCAAAAAGATAATTTCAATACCATTTATGCAACCGTGCAGACCGTTGGGGTTATCCGCACCACAGACGGCGGGCAAACGTGGGAGAATCGAGCCAAAGGCATCGGGCAGGTGGATAGAACCGAAATCGCCATTTCAGAAACCAACCCAAACGTTTTGTATGCCTCGGCAGTGGGCTTATTATCAGGCACTTCGGCTGATTTGTATTATTCCAGTGATGCGGGCGCAAATTGGAAACTATTAACGGCGG
>CAZNYR010000003.1:14489-31051 GCA_964577275.1 uncultured Cytophagales bacterium
GTGCTGATGAACCCAACCATGATTTATTAGGCGGACAGGGCGATTATGACAATACCATTTTGATTCATCCATTTAATGATAATGTGGTGTATGTAGGCGGTGTCAATACATACAAAGTGGAATTAACCAACCAGCCCGATACCGTGATTCAAGCACTTTTGGGAACAACCAAAGAAAAAACCACGAATTTTTTGCAGGAAGATATCCGATTATTTACGGATGAAGGCGTTGAAATCACGGCGGCGGAGTTCGTAGGCATCGAAATTCGGTTCGGAGCAACTCTTTCGCAAAAAGCCTATCGGTTTTCTATCCCCGAAGGACGAACATCCGGCGTAACTCCAGCGGAATATACCTACCAAAATATCATTGATGTACCTTTTGAGGTTTGGGATACTAAAAACAACCGACAATTAGCCGTTTCGATTCGAGACCAAGCCAATGATGGCGCATTCAATCTGAAGGATAATCATAATGACAGTCGAGAATATATTTTCGTACACGCTCTGCCTTATTCCGAAACGCCTAATGACAAAATTACAACTACTGGCGGACACACCTACAAAAATATGTATTTGATTTGGATTGCACAACCCTCTGGTACTCAATGGAATACCAATACGATTCCCGAAGGTGCAAAACTCAATATCAATTATGGCGATGTCCTGACACAGCCCCGTAAAACGACCGTCATCACAGACCAATACGGGGATTTGGCGCAAGATGACCAAGCGCGTTTTCGTAATTCAGGATTTTTTGGAGGCATTCACCCCGATATGCACCAATTGATTGCCCTGAAAGGCACGAATCAAGGCGAATTTCGTATCTTGAGTTCTAATGATGGCGGAATGCACCTTTCTAATTTAGGCTCGGACCCCGGCGTACAAGATAGCTCCTGGACAATGTTAGGAAATACCTATAATACGTCTCAATTTTATGGCATCGCCAAAGTTCCCAAGCAACAGCAATATCTGGGCGGCACGCAGGATAATGGTTCATGGTTATTTTTGGGCGATGAAACCGATTCGATTGCCAGTCCAGACGATGCGTATATTCCCATCAAAGGCGGAGATGGCTTTGAATGTCAGTGGCACGCTACCAAATCCTCTGTATTGTTGGCGACTTCTCAATTTAATGGCATTTCCAAATTTGACCCTGCCACAGGCTGGCGAAACGGGACAACAGGCATGACAGATGTCGGCAGCGGACGTGCGCCTTTTATTTCTCGATTGGCTTATACCAAAAGCGACCCCGATTTGGTCTTTGCCATCGGTGCTTCGGGCGTTTGGCGAAGCGATAATTTTGCCGATTCATGGCAATTAGCCCCAATTCCTACACAATGGTTCGGAAGTGGCGATGTGGATATTTCGCCCGCCAATCCACAAATTGTTTGGGCAGGCGAAGGAATGTCCGAATTTAGCAGTATTTTCTTATCCAAAGATGGCGGTTTATCATTCACCACTCTTACGGATTTTGCAGAAATTGGCGCAACAAGTGGTATTTATACCCATCCGACCGAAGAAGGAACGGCTTTTGTCCTGTTTTCGGTGGCTAAAAGAGCTAAAATTCTCCGAACCAAAGATTTTGGGCAAACTTGGGAAGATATTTCTGGTTTCCACCCAAGCAGCACCAGCACAGGATTTGCGGACGTACCCACGTATTCCATTTTGGTCATGCCACATGACACCAAACGCATTTGGGCAGGCACAGAAATTGGTATTTTTGAATCCAATGACGAAGGAAAAACATGGAATTTATTGCCTGATTTTCCCAATGTTTCGGTGTGGGATATGCGAGCTGAAGATAACGAAATCGTTATCGGAACGCACGGAAGAGGCATCTGGACGGCAACCATTGACGAATTAACTTCGGCAAATACGCCATCAGTAACGCTTGCCCCCCGACTCAATACGCTGGCACAAGTGCCGAGTTCGAGTGCCATTATTTTAAATATCAATATGGATTTGCGTTCGCGCTATGATTCGGTACAAATTCTAAGAAATGATGTCGTATTCGGGACGGAAGGACGAAATATCATCCCTCGACTGGATTATAATTACGAATTTACTGTCGCTAAATTTGATTCTATTTATGTACAGGCAATCGGTTATCGAGGCGGAATTGCCTATAAATCAGGTATTTTGTCGATTTCTGGTAAGGATATTATCGAATTTGGCGAATCCAAAACCGAATATCAAACCACATTTGATGACGGCAAAACGGACTTCGTCAATTTTGGCTTTCGCATCGGCGAAGAAGACGGTTTTACGGGGCTTGCCTTGCATTCTGACCATCCTTATTTGGATGGGCGAGCCGCAGGTACGGCATCGGGAACGGTAGATTATACTGCCACGCTCATTTATCCGATTGTTGTGGCGGACAAAAACGCCTTGATGCGCTTCAAAGAAGTGGCTCTCGTAGAAGTAGGCGAACCTAATACTGCCTTCGGAGATGACGAATTTTGGGATTATGTGATTGTCGAAGGCTCGGCAGATTTGAAAACATGGAAATCCCTCTTGGATGGGTATGATGCCAATGCCAATTCGCAATGGGCGGCTGCTTATACAAACGGCTTGGCGGGCAACGAGTCCATGTTCAAAGAACGAAAAATTGACATCGGCGCAACATTCGGCGCAGGCGAAACCGTTTATTTGCGCTTCCGATTATATTCTGACCAAGCCTCCACAGGGTTTGGCTGGGTCGTAGATGATTTGGAAATTCAGACCGAAGAACTCGTTTCTTCCACCGAATCCGATGCGGCGATGGATAAAGCCGTATCCATTTATCCAAATCCTTCGTCAGATGGTATTTTTAATTTGACCCTGAATCATGTACTAAGTAAAAACCTGACAATCAAGGTATTCGATAGCACAGGCAAACTGGTACATCGTCAAAAAACCCAACAGCAAGGATTATTATTTCACCAAAAAATACAGTTACAAAATCCGCCCAAAGGAATGTATATCGTTGAGGTCAATGATGGCACACAACGAGTAACTAAAAAATTGATTATCAAATAGTTATTGTTTGGATTAGAACCCACGATTAAAATCGTGGGTTTTATCATGGGTTTTTACTAATCACATGGTTTTATTGTGAATTGGCTTTGAAGTTGTTTACTATAATGTGTTTAAATAAAAAATACTCGAAAAAGATTAAGTTTATGGTTGTAACAAAACCGTATCTTCAAATGAGTATTTTAGGTATGCTTTGTCGATTTATTCTCAGAATTGATAAAAAAATTAAACAGACTTAGTAAATAAGTTCTGAACAACAATATGACGTATAATTTTTCTTTTTCCACGAAAAGTTCAATTTTTTCAGAAATAAAAACACTGCGCAACCTGAAAATCTTAGCGGAAAATGGGGTTGAGAGGCGAAAAGTTTTGCTGTTGTCAGTATCTCATGGACGAATACATGATACGTTTTATTCAACAAACGGATTGTAAATTTTCAAACCGTGTATTTTTTGAAAATCAGCCTCATTACGAGTTACCAACGTAAGATTATAAATCAAAGCTGTAGCCCCAATAATGGTATCAGGGGTAGCCATTTTATGGCTTTGCCTTATTTCGATGGCTTTTTTTTCAATGGCTGAATCGAGATAAAACACATTAGCGACCTCTAAAAATTCGGCAATGCGTAACTTGTCTTGATCGTTTAACTTGTGCCAACCCAATACTTCTATTTTGGTGATGGTCGAAATGTTAAAACTTTCCATCAAAATTTGTGTAACACGCTGTTCGTGCGCCTGTGGGATTTTATCATCAAGGTAATAAATGATGATATTGGTATCGATCAAAAATTTCTCGTCCATTCGTTTCGCATGAGTTTTAGCTCGTGTTCGATGTCCAAATTCAAGTGTTTGAGCATCCCTTTGTAGTGTAAGGGATTAAAAGCAGGCGTTGCTAAAGGAACAGCTACTTTTTGCTCAAGATAAGGCTTAACCAATTCCCATAAACTGATGGGAATAATGGCATATTCGATCTGCCCTGTAGGATTATAAATGTAATTGATGGTCATAAACTCTCTTTATTTTTTTCCCAAATATACGAATTTTCAGAAAAAAAAACACCGCGCAACCTGAAAATCTTGGCGGAAAATGGGGTTTATAGAAAGGTTTTTGGGTGGAGAGATACGGAAAGAGTTTTATTTGAATCTGCGTATTATTTCAGATTTTATCCCAGAAAAATAATATCCCCAAAACAAGTACGGTAACGACCACAGAAACCATTTTGAACCAAACCAGCCATATTTCTAATACCTCTTTTTCGTCATCTGGATTTTGTGTGTGTTGCTTACTGTATTCATGAAAATGCACATGGCAATTTGGGTATAAATCAACTGTTTCTCCTTTTTTCCCGAAAACACTTTTGGGTAAAATATGATGCGCGTGGATATAAAAATACAATCCGCATTTTTGGCATTTTCCTTTCTTGGCTTCTTTCATGCCTATAATTTTTTGATGCGGTAATGAATATAAAAACTATCCAAACGTTGCGTATATAAAACAGGAATAAAATCGATTTCATAATCCGTACCCGATTGGCGTTCCATGAGTTGGAGGCATTCAAAAATATCCACAAATCGAGAAGTATCAGAAAAATGGAGATATTCCCGCATTAATTCACCAAAATTTTTAGGATTTATTTCATCTTCGCGAAGTGGTTTAGATACATAAACACTTACGCCAATCGAATTATCGTCCTCGTTATATCCCGAAGAAACCGAAACTTCACTTTGCGGACTGGGATACATTTGACGGATTTCCTTATCAAAAACAGAGCGCTGTTCGTCAGGCAAGCCCTCATAAATTTTTTGGAAATACTGCGCTAAAGATTGGACGGAAACGGTTTGTTCTGTTATAATCATGTCGATAAATTTTACCCCAATTTATGAAAAAATTGCTATGATTTTGGGAGAGATTGGTATTTTTTATCGGGTTAGTACATTGATTTTTAGTAAAATTGACCTTTGACAAAGTTTAAAACTTTTAGAAAAGCGCCTTGCAGATTTAGAGGAAATCAATGTCTTGTTGAAAAAATAATGGCTAAAAACAGGTAAATAGCTGTTTTTTCTGAACAGCTATTTACAAAAAAACCAATTTTTCAAAGAAATTATTGTACGACAGGAATTTTAATAACTTGTCCCGGCTCGACATGGTCTGTCATGGCTAATACCAAATTGGCACGCCGTATTTTTTCGGGGTCAATCTTAAATTTTTTACCTAAACCATATAAAGTATCTCCTTTTTGAACCGTATATTCGATAAATTGTGCCGATTTTTTGGTTTCATCCGTTGTTTTGGCTTCCTCTTGGGCGTTGTTGGCGGCGGAATTATCCGTATATTGTATCGTTCCTGCGGGTGCCGTCAAGCCTGCTACTTTGGGCGGATACACTTTAATTTTGTCGCCTAATTTGAGTCCGTCCGTCATCGCCAATTTAAGATTTGCCTTTTTAAGGTCATCGGTCGAAATCTTAAATTTTTTGGCAATTTTCCCTAAATATTCTCCTGCCTGTACTTCGTATTCCACAGGCACTTTGAAATCAGGAAAATATCCCAAAGAAGGATATGCCTCATTTTGTGCCGTTATATTGTGATTCATACCCAAAACTCCGCCCAGTAGCCCTAAAATTAAGTTGATTTTTTTCATTTCCATCATATTTTGTTAGTTACAGCCTAATTCAGCAGGCAAATGTTCTGCGTTTTTGTGTCCTTCGGCAATGCC
This sequence comes from uncultured Cytophagales bacterium, assembly GCA_964577275.1. Lineage (GTDB taxonomy): Bacteria > Bacteroidota > Bacteroidia > Cytophagales > Thermoflexibacteraceae > UBA2561. Next base: position 20,216 of record CAZNYR010000003.1, read on the forward strand.
TTTTTTGATGTCTGCACAGGCACCTGCCTTGTCATTGATTTGCATTTTTGCCAAGCCCCGAAACGTAAATAATCGTGGGTCGGTCGGATTTAATTCGATAGCTTTATCATAATCTGTAATTGCTTCCTGAAATAATTTAAGGCGTGCTTTGGCATAAGCTCTTTTATTATATGCCCAGTAATAGTCTGGTTTTAAGTAAGTTACGTTCGTATAATCCACGATTGCGCCATGAAAATCTCCTGCCTTAAATTTAGTATTTCCCTCCTCCATGTATCGTTCCGAAACCTTTGTAGGCTCAAAACCATCGTATAAAAAGTTGGTTATCAGCTTTTCCGCATCCGAAAGCCCCTTATTTTTGGCAATGTACCAGTTAATCCCTGCCCCATCCACATTGCCCAAATAATATTCCGAAGTGCCTCGATAGGCATAAGCCTCCACAAAATCAGGATTTTTGAGCAAGGCAATGTTAAATTGCAACACCGCTTCCTGATATTTTTTCTGGGCAAATAATTCTGTCCCTTTTCCGTAGGCTTCTTGGGCAGTCTGTGCAAATCCGACCGAGATAAAACATCCCAAAATTGTCGTTAGCATCCATTTGATTCGCATCATTTTTTTATTGATTTAATAATTAATTTTAAGTTAAATATTAACGAAATTATTTAAAAACCTGCTACCTCGAAAAACTACTTTTTCTGTTCGGGGTCTTTGATAATTAATTTTTCGCCACCCTTGAAAAAACTATTTTCGATGGCGGTTTTGTAGTCAGGATTCCACTCCATGAGTTGGCTTTCAGTGAGTTGATATTTTTCCAAAATCATCTCAATCGCATCGCCATATTGCGTTTTGTAATAATATGAGGCATCCAATCTGGCGGAGGCACACCCCAAAAAAAGGACGAAAAGCAAGATATACAACTGTTTTAATTTCATGGATTTATTTATTTGGGTCTTTAATAATTAATTTTTCGCCACCCCAAAACGAACTGGTTTCAATCGCATCCGCATGGTCGGGATTCCATTGTTTGAGTTGCGTTTCGGTAATGCCGTATTTTTCCAAAATGCTTTCGAGTGGGTCTCCAAACGCTACTTCATGATAATATGAGGCATCCAAATTTTTGGCTTGCATATTCGTATTTTCCGACTTTGCAGATTCCTTCGGTGCTTCCTCAACGGGTTGTTGCTCGGTTTTTGATTCGGTTTTTTGCTCCGAATTCTGGCGTTGCGTTTCTAATTTTTTCTGCAAAATCAAAGCCGTCAGATGAGCGGGGTCGTTCCCATTCGCATCCGTTGCAATTTGAACGGGGTCTTCAGCCGTAACTTCCTGATTTTGAGCAGTATTTATTTCGGTCTTGGCTTCAGTTTTTTGTTCCGATTTCGTTTCCTGAACCGAGCTAATTTCCTGATGATCAGTTACTTGTTCCGCAGGTTCAGGCGATGTAATTCGTAATTTTGTACCTTTCGGAAAATCCATGACACCCGAAGGCAAATCGTTCCATTTTTTGAGGTCAGAAGTTTTCACGCCCACCGTGCTGGCAATTTCATAAATATTTTCCGACTCATTTTTAACTTCATAAATATTAGGGTCGCCTTGTGCTTTTTCGGGCTTCGTCGCATTTTCAGCCTGCGGTTTCTTCGTTATCAACATCGTAAGTGTGGCAGGGTCAGCAATATCTGGCAGGGCAGTACGCTGAATATTTGTGGGTTCTGCCGTAGATTCATAAATTGTACTTTCCGAAGAATTGTCTTTGCTATTTATTTCTATTTTTTGACTGGAAACTCCTGCATCTTGGGCAGTTTGTACTACCGAATTTTTGGGTTCTGTTTCTTTCAATAAACCTGATTCCAATGCCAATTTTGACCCTTTAAAAATCTTACTTTCTAAGGTCATATTATTCCATGCCAATAAATCACGAAACGAAATACCATAAAGCCGTGCAATACTAAAAAATGTTTCTTTAGGCTTCACCGTATGCCAGCCTGTCGGTGTTTTAGGTTCGCCTAAATAGATTTTACAACCTGCAGGTAACTTCTTGGTTAAGAGCATATTACGCTTTATAATGGCATCCACGCTTGTCCCGTAACGGGTGGCAATTTGTGCTAAAGATTCGCCTTCCAGAACTACATATTCGTCAGGCTTAGGCAGGGCTGGCGGTTGCGTAAGTCGTACTTTTTGATGGACATAAAGTATCTTTTCAGGATGCGCTCCGTTCCACAAATATAAATCACTTTGTTTGATACTAAACATATATGCAATGCCACTCCAAGTATCGTTGGGTTGAGCTACATAGTAATCCGAAGTAATTGGTTTCTTTTCATAAACTATTTTTGTACTTTCCGAAGAATCACTTGCTGATTTTATGACACCTGAATCTTGATTTTCGACCACCAATTCTTTCTTATTTTCACTCGAACTATCCGTTACTGTTTCTGCAATACTTTGGATTTCTATTTCTGCATTTCCTAAAATTGGAGCATCGGCAGTAGCCTCCAAAATGACAAGGGGTTGAGGTTGGGGTTGAGGTGTTTTTTTGATTTTCCGTAACACCTTAAATAACGGATTACCAGTCAGTTTTGCCTGCAAATTTAAGACACGCCCTCCCACAAAAACCGAATCATCTTCCATCACTTTTTCGCCCATGATTTCGGTATCGTTCGTCTTCACTTCTTGATATTTTATAAATTTAGAATTATCTCCTAAAGCATTGTAAACCAATAAGTTAGATTTACGAATACCATACATCTGCGATACATCCGTCAAATCTTCCGATTCTTGCAATACATGACTTTGTGTTGCGCCTTTGGTATTTTTCTTTTTGAGATAATATACCGTTCCAACTTGTAAGTTTTTATCAATAATTTCATTATATTTTAAAAATTTAGCATCAGACAAATTGCCTGCTTTTGCCAAATCAGTTGCGCTTTGTCCTTCCTGAGCAATAATGGCAGGCAAGCTATTTGCCTCTACAAAAACAAATATTTTTCCGTTAATCTCTTTCTTTTCTTGATTTTTTAACACGGGGAAATCTCCATTTTTCTGAATTTGGATTTCGGTAGATTTTTCGGATGCAGTATCGAGGTTTTCTACGATATTTTTATCTATTTTATCCTCTGTTTTTGGAACTGAATCTTTCGTAACTTCTTCTTTTTCAGAACTTTCATCTAATTTGTCTTCGGTGGGAGCATATTTTCTTTTGACAATTCTATCCCCCAAAAATGATTTGGCTTTCTGCTCTTCGTCAGGCATAATAGGCAAAATAATTGGATACGATTTGACAAGTTTTTTGTCGGGATTAATGTTCCACAGATTATACTCCGTGATATTTTCGGAAAGGGCAATTTTTTGACTTGTTTCCTGAATTTTCTCACCGATTTCGCCTTGATAAACAATTAATTTAATGGCTTTTGGGTCGGGATTAATTTTATTTTTGAATGTAATATAATGTGCCAAAAAGTTTAAAATAAAAACATGGTTTTCTTTGGTAATATTCATGGTTTTTTTGCCTGCCAAACCTTTATCAATGACTTCGCCAGTTTGTGTAAAACCCAGTTCTTTAGTTAATAGTGTATGTACCCAATTATCTAATAATTCATTATTTTCGGCAAAGAATTTCATCAGTACATCCGAAGCCAAAATGACATGATTTCGTTCGTCTATATCTTCATTGATGACCAATTTCAGGGCTTGTGCCTCGCTGGTTCGCATCTGCCAAAAGCCATCCGAACCAGGACGTAAAAGTCCATCTAATGGACTGTGTGTCAGATGATTAGACTCTAAAAGAATTAGATATTTAAAGTCATCAGGAATGTGATATTTTCGCATTGCCTCCTCGACAAACGGAAAATACATCCGTCCATATTCCTGATAGTTTTGATACCGCAAAAAATCGCCTGTGAGGTATTTTGTTTTTTGTCCAATCACGGTACGAGCCGATTCATCAAGGATAAGTTCGAGGTCAGCAAATTGTACTTTTTGGGGAATTTCGATAGTTTGTGCCGATGTAACCGAAAGGCTCATCAGCCAGCACAAGACCGTAAAAATATATTTGTTCTTCATCTTTGAGGTGCAATTTTATGGGTAATTTCTGATTTTTTCGAGTTCATGCTATTCATCGGTAAAAATACTAAATTATCTTGAAAATGAATCTGATGCAAATTTGGATACACAATTGTTTACAAAATTCTATGTCAATTTGCATCATATTTTCAGAGACTTAGGATAGGTGCTTGAGCGCAAGAATTTCCATAAAAACGTAGAATTTTATTTTTCCGTTCGGTTTTCAAGGTTTGAACATCCCTTTTTGACGGTTGAAAACCTCAAAAATGGCTCTAAAAGTAGTTTTGGCATGAAAATTTACAGAATTGGGCTATTTTTAAAGCAATTCATAATTTGAATCCGATAACCAAAATATCATCGGTTTGTTTGCCTTTGCCCTGCCATGCGTCAAGGCTTTTTTGGAGGATTTCTTTTTGCTCAAAAAAGGGACGTTGATGGATTTCAAATACTAATTCCTTGAATCGTTTTTTCATAAACTTACGATTATCGCCCCCGCCAAATTGGTCTTGGAAACCATCCGAAAAGAGATAAAAAACAGGCGATTCACCCTCAAACCGAATGGTGTGCGTGGTAAACGGCTCTTCGAGATTTTGCCATCCGCCTACGGATTTTCGGTTGCCTTTGATTTGTTTGAGTTCTCGTTGTCCTACGGCGTTGGTTTGGATATACAAAAGCGGACTTTTTGCCCCCGCAAAGTGCAACGTTTGGCGGTCTTCTTCGATGACGCACAACGAAATATCCATGCCATCACGGGTTTTGTGTTCGGTCTGTTTGAGCATATACCGAATGCGGTCGTTGAGTTGGTCTAAGATGTGATGTGGTTCATATATCTGTTTGACATTCACGATATTAGTGAGTTGTTCCATGCCAATCATACTCATAATTGCACCGGGAACGCCATGCCCCGTGCAATCGGCGGCGACCAAAATAATTTTCCCATGTATCTCTTCAAACCAATAAAAATCGCCACTGACTTTATCTCTGGGACGGAGCAAAATAAATGATTCGGGCAAAAACGATTTGATACGAGAAGTGCTGGGCAAAAGTGCGCTTTGGATTCGTCCGGCATAACTCATGCTTGCCAAAATATTTCGGTTTTGGCGTTTGATTTCGTCATTGGCTTCTTGTAAAATCTGGGCTTGTGCCGAAATCTGTTTGTTTTTGGTTTCGATATTTCGTTTTTGCCCCCGAATGCGTCTTGTTGAAACGACCGAAATCGCCGTGATTGCCAGCAATAACGTAGAAATCAGCAGTAAAGTCATGGTTTCGAGGAACTTACGTTTTAGTTGCTCCTCCGCCTTGACCAATTTATGCGTATAAGCTGTATTTAGGGAATCCTTCTCATCAATAATCGTTCCAATTCGTCTGCTTACGCCTTGCGTTTTGGCTTGCGCCTCCTGATAAGCCAGTTCGTTGCTGACCAACGTTTGTTGTAATCGGCTCAAATCTTTTTCCAAAATTCGCCGTTCGGTGGGTGTAATCGTTTCTTTATCCAATCGAAGTGTAATGCGGTCAATTTCGGTGCGTACTTTGGCATTATTTTCCGACAAAATTTGCTTTTCCATCTCTAACTCATTGATAATATTGTTAAAATATTGCTTCAACAATCGGACAGTATCCTGCGATGAAAATTGAGCGAAAGAATCTGTATTTACCGTTTGAATTTGCTCTGGAATGGCTGGCGGAGGGTCTAAAAACCAATCCTCTTGCCCAGATACAGGACATATCCACAGCATCAGTGCGCCAAAAAAAAACCAGAATTTTACCGCTCGCATGGGCATGATAGGATTAAAAAAAAGCGTTGTCAAATCGTGCTAAGTAATGATGTTGTGTATCGTTTGATTCAAGTATAATTTATTGATTTTCAAGTCATTATAATATCTCAATACGCACTACTGCTTTGGTGTTGTTGTTTGAGGATTTTGTAGTATCCAATCCGTTGCCGTGATGCCCTCCCGAATTTCGAGGGAATTATCCTTCCGAACCCCGACCTTGACGATTTGTCTAATTGGTTCATTTTCAGTATCTTTTAAGTAAACATACGCCTCATTCTGAGATTGAACCACAGATGAAACAGGCAAAAATAAGACCGTTTTTTGACGCACAGGAATCCGTGCGATAGCCGTCATGCCAGCACGCACCTCCGTTTCGGATTTGGTGGATGCCAACGAAATGATAAGTTGATATTTCTGTTCGGATAACGCCCGAATTTGCCGAATCATACCTGCGAATTGCACTTTTTCAAACGAAAGTTCGACCCGTGCCGAATCGCCTTTTTGGATACCTCTGAGGGCTAAATCATCGGTCATTGCCTCAAAATCAAATGCGCCTGCGCCAATAAGTTCTGCCCAAACTTTTACAATTTGCGTACCAGTTGAGTCCGTTCTGAAAACTCGTTCCTTATCAGTTACATAAATTTTTTGAAGCACGCCCGATTGAGGAGCTAATATTTCGAGTGGCACGGTATTTTCCTGTAAGATTTGGAGCGATTCTTCCAAATTAATGACTTCAAAACGAGCTTTTTCTAAACGCTGGGATTGTGCCTGATAATTATTTTGGGCTTCAACCAAAGTTTGTGGCGATGTTCTTTTGGCGATAAGTAATTGATTCTTCGTCTTTTCCAAAAGTTGTTTTTGATGAATTAATTTATCTTTAGCTTGATGTATCAAATTCTGAAGGCTATCGGCATCTCTCAAAAATTCTTCGGGCAATACCCGAAACAAGGCTTGGTCTTGCGTAACCGAATCTTTTTCCTGTACTAAAACTTCGAGGATTTGCCCCGTAATTTGGGGACGAATTTCAAGGGATTTTCCGTTCCGAATTACGCCCGTAACCGATAGATTTTCAGCTACTTTGACCTCTTGGGCTTGTATAAATTGGCGGGTATTTTCCGCATCCATTTGGCATCCTATCATCAAAAATAATCCGCTCCAGCATACGATAATATATTTCATACCTGCTTGATTTGTAAGGTGTTGTTTCTAAGATTTATAATCTTCCCGAAAGTTCGTCAAGTCGTCTTTTTTCTTTGTGGGAAAGTTTATTGATGCCATATTTCTGAACTTTTTCCAATAAATAATCCAATTCTTCGGCTTCGGACATCTGTTTTTTTTCTTGTTGCTCGCTCCGAAGTCGTTTTTTGCGATATTTGAAATACCCATCCATGAGCATTATTTCGGGTCTTCGGATAAGCAAAAATAAAAAAATCGAAAACGGAACGAAGAGCAGAAAAAATGTAGTCCAGTGCATCAGAAAATAGGCTGGCTCAATCAAAATTGTCAAAAATAAGCCGACAATCGCTCCGCCCAAATGGGCTTCGTGTCCGATATTGTCGCTTTGTTTTTTGATGCCATAAATCGAAACCAAAATAAATAAAAATCCGAACAGCCAAGCAGGAAACTCGATGGGCAAAAATATCAAGCCAATTTTTGCGGTTGGAGTCATCAAAACATACGAAAAAAGCACGCCAGAAATTGCGCCTGAAGCTCCCAACGCCCGATAATCGCCGTGATTTCGATGCACATACAAGGAAAGCAAACCGCCCAAAACCTTACTTCCGAAATATAATATAAAAAAATTGCCTAAACCCAACGAATTACCTACCGACTGCCCGAAAGCATACAAAGCATACATATTAAATGCCAAATGCCACCAACCGCCATGCAAAAATCCTGAACTCAACAAACGATAATACTGCTTGTCTATCAGGATTTTATCCACGTCAAAAACATATTTATCCCGAAAAGCCTCATTTCGGATGCCATAATACGAAAGGATGCCAATGCCCAAAATAAACAAAGTGGTAATGGCGGCAATGCCTTCCGTACTGGCAATTAATTCTTGATTTGTGTGCATGGCTTTTTATATTTTTAAACGCTTAAACGGAATAAAGTATGAATCTCGAATTTCAATATATTGATTATCAGGCAATTATACTGTTTTAATCGTTCATAAATTTAGTGCATAGTAATTTTTAATTATCACATTTTGTCAAATCAAAACGGATTGATTAGGCAGCATTTTTTTCGGTATATTGCTTATTTTCAATAAGTTTCAATAAATCAAAAGAACTCAGAATCCCGATAACCTGTTTTTCGTGTGTTACGACAATGTGATGAATCCGGCGGTTACGCATCATGCGGGCAGCATCCTGTACGGGCGAATATTGCGGAATAGTCAGCACATTTTCCGTCATAATTTTTTTGGCGGGCGTTCCCTCCGAATCGGTTTTGAGCAAATCGCTCGAAGTAATAATGCCAACGGGTTCGTTTTCGGTATTCACAATCGGAACGGCTTTGATGTGATTTTTGCTCATAATATCTTTGATATGCCCAGCAGATTTGTGCGGAACGCTCGTAATTACAGGACTGACCATCAGGTCTTTGACTCGAATTTTCATGTTAAATTTATGGTATAATTATGTTTAGATACAAATTTTTTCGCTTAATTGCCTTCAATATTGTGAAGAGTTTTAACAGATAAAAGTCGTTATATTTATAGGTTTTTACAAATTTGAAAAATTGAATTAATAAATACAAACACCGAGAACGTAATTTTGGGGTGTTCTTGAAATCGCTAAAAATTATGAATATAGACCCTACAAATCCATTAAATCCTTATCCCGTTCAGAATCGTTTTGAACGCCATGTTTCGCTGACGACTGCCCTGATTGCGGTAGCACTTTCTATTCTGACGATTTATGCCAACGTAATCGGCGATAACTTATTGATTTCCAGAGGTTCAGCGAATAATAATTGGTCGTATTTTCAGTCCAAAAGTATCAAACAAAATCTATTTGAATCCCAACTCAAGATGCTTCATCTGGAATTAAAACGAAATCCGCAAGATAGCATTTTTCGGGCTGAAGTTCTGTCGCAAATTCAGGATTTTGAAGCAGAAATCAAACGCTATGCCACCGAAAAAAAAGAGATTATGCGGGAGGCAAAAGCCCACGAAAAAATTTATTTGCGTGCCGATAAACAAGGAAATATTCTCAATTATGCCGAAGCGATTTTTGAAATTAGCATTATTTTGTCGGCAATTTCGTTGTTGGCGCGCAGTCAATTAACATGGGCAATCAGTATCATTTTTGGCATTGTGGGTACGTCTATCGGATTGTATGTCTATTTTTTGACCTGAATGCGCCCAAACGCATGAGTTTTTGGCGAAAACCAGTAAATTTACACCTCATTTACGTCAATTTTAGTACGATTATCATAAAAAATGAATATGCAACAACTTATCCAAGAGGCATGGGCTGACCGAAGCCTCTTACAAAAATCAGAATACCAACAGGCTGTACGTCAGGTAATTGCACAATTAGATGCGGGCGAATTACGCACCGCCGAACCCACACCAAACGGGTGGCAGGTCAATGATTGGGTAAAAAAAGCCGTGATTTTATTTTTTCCAATTTGCCAAATGGAAACCATCGAAGTTCCGCCCTTTGAGTTTCATGATAAAATTCCGCTCAAGTCGGGTTATGCCCAGAAAGGCGTGCGCGTAGTGCCTCATGCGATTGCAAGATACGGCTCTTTTGTGAATCGGGGCGTAATCATGATGCCTTCTTATGTCAATATCGGGGCTTATGTGGATTCGGGGACGATGGTCGATACGTGGGCAACCGTAGGCAGTTGCGCCCAAATTGGCAGGGACGTACATTTGAGCGGTGGCGTAGGCATTGGTGGCGTACTCGAACCTGTGCAAGCCGCCCCTGTAATTGTCGAAGACGGCGCATTTATTGGCTCGCGTTGCATTCTGGTTGAGGGCGTAAAAATCGGTCAAGAAGCCGTGCTTGGCGCAAACGTAACGATTACGGGAAGTTCTAAAATTATTGATGTAACAGGCTCAGAACCAGTGATTTATAAAGGAGAAGTTCCACCGCGTTCGGTCGTGATTCCGGGCAGTTATGCCAAAGAATTTGCCGCAGGTTCATATCACGTTCCTTGTGCGCTCATTATCGGCAAACGCAAAGCCTCAACTGATAAAAAAACATCGCTCAACGAGGCACTTCGTGAGAATGACGTGGCGATATAATTCCCCCAATAATCGCAATTCTCAATTTTAACTTTCTGAATTGGGAATTGCTTTTTTGTGTTGCTAAATATTGAAATAACTTTTTGATTATCAGGCGATTGTATATATATTAATTGTCTATGATAAATACACACCAAATTTGGCTTGGTCATCCAAAACCACATCAATATGTTGCAAAACGGTTGTGGAAAGTGCATAACCCGAAAAATCCGCCGAAATTGGGAAAATTGTATGTCCTCTGTCGATTAATGCTACGGTTTGTAATTTTTTGAGGCGACAATCCAACAAAGGCTTCATCGCATAGGCAAACGTTCGTCCAGTATAAAGCACATCATCAACCAAGATAATAACCTGATTCTCAAGCTCTTGTTCGGGTGCGCTGATAATAATTTGGCTTTCCGCAGGATTTTGTTTATCCAATTTAATCGTAATTAACTTGACGGAAATCGAACAGATTTGCGTCAGTTCGTGATAAATAATCTGACTTAAACTCGCCCCTTTTGGCTCAATGCCCGCCAAAATAATTTGTTGCTCCTCGAAATTTGTTTCATAAATCTGATAAGCAATACGCTTGATTTTCTGTTCGACTTGTGGACGATTCAGAATTTGATTTTTAAAGTTTGTCATGAAATTTACTGATTTTCGATGTCCTGTGATTTGGATTGAGTTTCCGTAATTCGAGCAATTTTAATGTTGGCATAAGCAAAAAATATGGTCATCAGCGGACTAATAATATTGAAAAAACAA
>CAZNYR010000003.1:31061-33998 GCA_964577275.1 uncultured Cytophagales bacterium
CAAATACACAAAAGTAGCCACGCCCAGCACGCTGGATTGTGTCGCTCCGCAAGTATTCCAAGGAATCAAAACCGAAGTTACTGTTCCTGAATCTTCGAGGGTTCTGCTCAAGTTTTCGGCTTTCAAACCTCGTTTTCGGTAGGTTTCGGCATACATTCTGCCCGGCACCACAATCGCCAAATATTGGTCGGAAGCCGTAATATTAAAAAATATGCAAGTTCCCACCGTAGAAGCCACCAAAGACCCCGTTGAATTTACCAGCCGAATAACCGATTGCGTGAGCCGTTGCAAAAGTCCTGCGGTTTCCATAATGCCACCAAAAATCATGGCACACAAAATTAACCAAATCGTATGGAGCATCCCCGACATTCCGCCTGTCGAAAGCAGTTCATTGACTACATCATGAGAAGTCGTTACGGAAATATGCCCATAAATTGACTTCATTACGCCCACATAAAACGACTCAAGAGAATTACCCGTAATCCCCGAAATTGTATGAACCACATCGGGCTGAAAAATAATGGCACTAATACCTCCCAAAAGCGTTCCAATCAACAACGCAGGCAAGGCAGGCATCTTTTTGATAATTATCCAAACCACAAGCACAGGCACCACAAATAATAAAGGCGTAATCGTAAATGATTCTTGAATCGCCGACTGAATCGCCTGAATATCAGCTACTTGTGCCACAGAATCATTAGAAAATCCCAATACCAAAAATATTAATAATGAAATCGAAATCGAAGGCACAGTAGTTAATGCCATATATCGAATGTGTGTAAATAAATCCGTGCCAGCCATCGCAGGTGCAAGATTGGTCGTATCGGATAAAGGCGACATTTTATCACCAAAATATGCCCCCGAAATAATTGCTCCGCCAATCATGCCTTCCTCAATACCTAAGGCTTTGCCAATACCCAATAATGCCAAGCCGATAGTCGCCACGGTTGTCCACGAACTTCCCGTAGCAATCGAAACCACCGCCGAGATAATACAGGCGGCAAACAAAAATATTTTCGGATTCAAGATTTCTAAACCATAATAAATCATCGCAGGAACAATCCCACTCAAAAGCCAAGTGCCTGCTAATGAACCAATTAACAACAAAATCAGAATCGCTCCCATTGCCGATGAAATACTTTTGACGATGCCCGCCAACAGCTCTTCCCAGCCATATCCCAACCAAATACTGACCAAACCCGCCACGCCTGCCGATAATAACAATACAATTTGGTTTGAGCCTTCCAAAGCATCATCCCCAAACAGGAACACATTGATTGACAATATGATAACTAAAAATATGAGCGGTACAAGTGCATGAAAAATTGAAGGTTCTAATTTTGATTTGGTCATTATATTTTGATTATAAATTTGAGTCCATGAACAAAAATGTCCATCGCTCGATTGGATGATAAGGTACTGATTATTAGGTGATTATGTTTCAAAATCAAGACATCGTAGAACGCTGCATATAAACCACCGCCATAATAAAAATAATGACCACCGAAAGCACCGAAATAATCTTGACAATCTGCTCGGTTTTGATTTTTTCGGTATGCTGCTCCGCAAGCACAGTCGTTACGTCTTTCATCCCCGTCTGTACTTCACGAACAATACGCAACTCGGTTTGAGCGTTGTTGAGCGCAATTTTGCTGTCATTTAATTCGCTTTTGGCATCCGTCAAATCTTTCAGTAAGTCATTGATTTTGTTTTGGTTATCTTTGTGGTCAGCCTCAAGCGTTTTCAACTTTTCGGTCAGCGTTTTGAGTTCGTATTGCCCATTTTTAAGGTCATTTTGGGCGGTTTTGAGTTGCTCCTGTGTCGAAGTTAATTGCCCCTGCGTATTGGTAATAATCGTATTTTGCTCCTTATTTCGTTCGGTTAATTGCTTAATTTCCTCGTCCCGATTCTCTAACAAATCATGCAACTGACGCTTATCATCCTGTAAATCACGTATTTGTGCGCTCGTATTTTCGAGCGTTCCTTCCTGTGCATCCGCTTTGGTGGAGGTCTTTTCCAGAAGCCTGTCCTTTTTGTTTAATTTTTCTTTCAATTCTTCGATAGAGGACGTTAAGGTCTCAATTTGAGCCGTTTGCGTATGTACTTTCGCCTGATATTCTTTGTTCTCGCCCTCCAAATTACGCAAAACTTCCTGCTGTTCATAATAATCCTCTGACGGACGAGCCAGCAAATAAGCAGCCCCAATCCCAATAACTGCCAAAATGACCAAAATCACAACCAAGTTGTTTTGTGATGTCAGGGTTTTCTTAAACTTATTCATTTTCAATGATTTTTATACCAAAATAGTCTTACTATTCTATTCAAAATAACAACGCATCGCCTTTGCAAGTTACTTCTTTTAAGTTGTCCAAACACAAAAATATTTAATTTATCGTGATATGAAAATATTTTGTCCATAAAAATTCCAAAACTTCGGTTTGTCAGCAACGACTGCGAAAAACCTCGTTGAGGATTCATGCAACCGCATCTCGACCAAAAAAATTGTTATAGCAAAATTTTTTCTTGAAAAAATCCAGTATTTTAAATTCTTTTCATGTAATAATTCGGAATAATATCAATATATTTAAGTTTAAATTCATACTAATTCTTTTATAATCCATATTTTAAAATTAAAAAATAACAAATTTTATTATCAATATAATTGATTATCAGGAATTTAATGGTTTATTACTATGAAAAAATAAAGTATCTCCACACTTGTAAATAATATGCCAAAAACACACAGAAAGAATTAGAATAGTTCAACAAACTCCTCTATATTTGCATTATCCAAAGAGAAAATAGACTTTTTGTGAGTTTTGAAGCGAAAATTCTGCTGATTTTGTGGCAGAATATAAACTATGTAAAAGTTGATGATTGTTTAAGTGAGCATTGGACTTGCATTACTCCTTGAGTTTTGTAAGTCTTTTTTTTGCA
>CAZNYR010000003.1:34008-83860 GCA_964577275.1 uncultured Cytophagales bacterium
CAGAGCGTACCTCATCAGGGGTTCTAGATTCGACCTGAGGACTAGTCTTTATCTCCCTTGCTAATGGGAAATTAGACAGCTAGCAAACCAGCAAATTTTTTCCCCTCAAAAAACCTGATTTAAGTCATTGATTTCAACGCCATACCAAAGTAACTTTGAAGCATGATTTTCAGTAGATAATCATACGCCAGAATATTTTTGTAATCTAAAAAAAGTACTATTTTTAGTATGTCATGATTCAAATTTAGTTTGTATTTTGGTTTGATTATAATTTATTGATTTTCAGATAATTATGTTTTATAACTACCTCACACACATTATTTAGGAATTATTAAAGCCACATTTAAAAATAACAAAACAATGAGCAATTCTCACAAGGATTCCAACTTGATTCCGTATTCCATTATCGGAGTATTTTTGCTGTTTGGCATCATGGTTTTTGTGATGGTTTTCGGCGCATTTCAGCAGGATGTAAACTTAGTTCGCACGGATTATTATGCACAAGAAGTCGTGTATGATACTCGTATTCAGGAGATTAAAAGAACTTCCGAATTAGGCGAGCAAGTCAAAATTGATTATATCCCTTGGGAAAACCAAATGCAAGCACGGCTTCCCAAAAATTTTGATGCGGCTCAAATTCGGGGCGAATATTGGTTTTATCGCCCTTCGGATAATCAACTTGATTTTAAAGTTCCGCTCGCACTCTCCGTCGAGAATACGCAAATCCTAAATCTTGAAAAAATACAAAAAGGGCTTTGGCGTGTTGAGCTATCTTTTACGTATAATGACCAAAAATATTTTAAAACTCATCAGTTCACAGTCAAAAACTCCGATACAAAATGATTGATTTTTATGTAACCGCTTTTTTGTTTGGCTTGGCGGGCAGTTTTCATTGTGTGGGGATGTGTGCGCCCGTGATGCTTGCCGTCCCGATGGACTTACGAACGAAGGTTTCCATCCTGATGGATAGCCTGATTTATAATGCAGGACGAATCTTAACTTATGGCTTTATTGGCTTGATTTTCAGTATGATAGGTATGAGTATTCAAGGCTTCAGCGGACAACAATATTTGAGCATTGGTGCAGGAATTTTGATGCTTTTCCTGTATTTTGGCATCGGAAAAAAGGCTTCCTTTTCGGATAGATTTTTCGTTACGAAATGGCTCAAACTTCAATTTGGCAAATTATTACAAACGTATTCGCCCAAATCTTTATTTTTAACAGGAATTTTGACAGGGTTTTTGCCATGCGGATTGGTGTATGCAGCAGCGGCTGGCGCAATTTTGGGCGGAACTCCCGAACGAGGCGTGTTATACATGATGAGTTTTGGAATCGGCACGGTGCCTTTGATGCTACTCGTTTCGATGTCCCGCAGTTTACTCAAAAACCACATACGAATTTGGCTAAAAACTTCCACGCCTTATTTGGTCTTTATCGTATCTATCCTCATGATTATCAGAGGATTAGGTTTAGGAATCCCTTATTTAAGTCCTGTTGCCCAAGGACTTAATGCCCACCAAATCAAGGTCGAATGTTGTGAAGTTCCCGCCTCCGAATAAACCCAACGACCCACGATTAAAATCGTGGGTCGTTGGGTACTAAACTAAAGTTAATCTACTGATTTGCAGTTACTTATAGTGTTTCAGCGACCATTTCCAACGCATTATCGTATGTTTTAGGACTTGGTTCAAATAACAAACTACTATCCAATTCATCTTCGGACAAATCGAAAAATTCCCGATGCGAATCGAATACGGGTCTTTGGTCAATACTCACGGGTTCGTATGTACCATCCTCCAACATTTTATACGCATTATAATTATCTTTGAGATTGTATTTCAGGATTTTAACTGCTTGTCGGCGACAGTCTTCATCATTAATCATAAATAAGGATTCGATACGGCGGTCAAAACTACGCACCATCGCATCGGCACTTCCGCTAAATATTTTCGGGTCGCCATTGCTATGAAAATAATAAATCCGAGAATGTTCCAAGAAATTCCCGACCAAAGAATAGACCTCAATATTTTCGCTAAGTCCTTGACGTTGAGGACGTAAACAACAAATTCCCCGTATGATTAACTTCACGGGAACACCCGCATTGGAGGCTTCGTAAAGCGCATCAATAAATTTGGTATCTTGTAACGAATTGACTTTCACGACCACACCCGAAGGCAATCCCTTTTGGGCATTAATAATTTCGGTCTTGATTAATGCCAGCATTCCTTCACGCATATTTTGCGGAGCAGTCAGCAAGGAATCGTAATGATTCAACTGGGAATGTCCCGTAATCACATTGAAAAATTCTGACACATCATCGGCATATTCTACATTTGTACTTAAAATGCCAATATCAGTATAAAGTTTAGCGGTACTTTCATTATAATTTCCTGTGGACATATGCACGTATCGGCGCACTTGGTCTTCTTCTTTCCTGACAATGAGCATGAGTTTGGTGTGTGTTTTCAGATTGCTTACACCATAAATTACGAAACACCCTGCACGCTGTAACTTCTTGGCTTCCAAGATGTTATTTTCCTCATCGAATCGGGCTTTGACCTCAAAAAGTACCGCTACGTGCTTTCCATTTTCGGCAGCACGCAACAAAGCAGCCGTTACTCTGGAATCTTTCGAGAGCCGATAAATCGTAATTTTGATTGCCAATACGTTTGGGTCGTCCGCAGCCTGCTCAATAAGCCGTAAAACAGGTTCAAAACTATTGTAAGGATGATGTAATAAAATATCTCGTTTTTTAATTTCCGAGAAAATATCTTCAAATTTATCCGTAATCAAACCCACAGGCGGGACAGGCGTAGGTATTTTGGGCAAATCATGCAAAAATTCCTTGTGAAACGCCACCTCCATCAAACCTGCAAAATCCAACAGCGTATCGTGTTCAAATACATTGTCCTCCTCCAAATTCCAACGCTCAACCAGATTTTTGAGCATCCACTTAGAACAAGACGATTCTATCTCCAACCGAACCACTCGTCCTGTGCGGCGTGTGCGTAATTTTCGTTTCATTTCATCCAAAAAACTGACATCCGAATCATCTTCGTCCAGCACAAACTCGCCATCTCTGGTAATTCTAAACAAATTAATAGACAAAATCTCTACGTTGCGAAATAATTTCGATAAATGCTCTCGGATAGTTTCTTCAATCGGCACTAATACAGTTTCCTCATCGCGTTCGATGGTATAAAAACGAGGCAAATTTTGGGGAACTTGCACGAAAGATAATTTTTTATCTCGTTTTCGGCTGGATTCGCTTTTGGTAACCACCCCAAAAACTAACATTTTATTCATCAAAATCGGAAACGGATGGTAATTATCATACACCATCGGCGTAAGCATCGGAAAAATCGTTTTTTTGAAATAATCCGCTACCGTATTCTTCTCTTCCGAAGTTAAATCATTGATTTTCAAAATGCGAAACCCATTTTCTGCGAATTGAGGAATTAACGCATTCTTGTAATATTCTCGTTGTTCATTAATAAAATCATGTATTTCATGAAATAATCTATCCCGAAAAGGGCGTTCACGCAAGCCCGAAAAGTCCATCCGTTGTTTGTTATAATCCAAATAATTATACAAACTCCCGACCCGAACCATGAAAAATTCGTCCAGATTCGAGGCGGTAATCGCCAAAAATTTTAGTCGCTCAAAAATTGAACGTTCCTCTTTCTTGGCTTGGTCTAAAACTCGGTAATTGAATTGTAGCCAACTCAAATCCCGACTAATAAAATTGCTCTGTTCGATTAGTTGTGTTACTTTTTCTTTGGCGACCATATGTCATAAAAATTAGTATTTCTGCTATTAATTTTCGTGTAAAGTTCGATAATTTTCGTAAACTTTTTTTGCGTCCACGACAAAAAAATCAAGCCAAGCGAAGTTAAACTTTTTTCTTGAACAATCAAGTTTTTGTGCCTATTTATTTGATTATAATGTTAAAATCTGGATTTCGATACGCCGATTCAGTTCTCTGCCATCCTCCTCATCGTCATTGCTGGCAATCGGACGAGTATCTCCATAACCTACCGCCTCTAACCTACTCGGAATCAAGCCTTTACCCCTCAAATAATTTTGAACTGCTTTAGCCCTTTTGTCCGAAAGACGCAAATTTGAGCCAACATCTCCAATATTATCCGTATGACCAGATATTTCAAGCCGAATACTCGGATTTTGATACAATAAACGATATAAACGGTCTAATTCTTCAAATGATTTGTCCGTCAAAACATCCGAGCCAGACTCAAAATAAACATTTTTCAGAATAAAAACTTGACCTATTTTTAGGGCTTCCAATGCCATATCTACTTCAATCGCATCGCCTACTGCCGTTTCCGAACTGACCAATTTTGTGGCATAAAAATACCCTGAATAACTCGCCTCCAAGCGATATTTTTGGTGTGCATCAGGTAACATAAAATTGTACTTTCCCGTGATGTCCGCTGTTTTCGTAGCAATGATTTTACCCGTTCCAACTGCAATTAATTGCACTTGGGCAGGCACAGGTTTGCCCGTAGTTTTATCCATAATATTTCCCTCCAAATTCAGTTTCTCGCTTCGGATAGGGTCATAGCCAATATAATAATTTCGGCTTTGTTGTTTGGGTCTTTTTGGATTGATAATCAAGCTATTAACTTCCTCATAGAAAATGGCATCATTTTTATAAACGCTCAAATTTAAGGATTGATGAAATGGCAATTTCATCGAATAAAATCCCGTACTGTCGGTGGTGGCTTCAAATTTTTTTTCATCACTTCTGACCACCAACTGACACGCCTGACACGGATTTGTACTTTTTCGGTAAATGATATGACCTGTTATGTTGATTTCCGAAAACGTATAAAACCGATAAATATCTTCCATCCCGAATCCATCGACCCTATTCGAGGTCAAATATCCGACCTCGCCCATGATAGAAAAATACAAATCATCCGCCACCGAATTGATAGGAACTCCCAAGTTTTTGGGATTGCTCCAGCGTTTGGCAACAGGATTATAATGCGAGATAAAAACATCGTAGCCCCCCATATTTTGATGTCCTTTTGAACTGAAATACAGGGTTTTACCGCCATTTGTGATGTATGGACTGTCCTCATCTTCGGGCGTATTGAGTTCGGCTAACGGAATTGGTTTACTCCATAAACCATCAGTTTGTAAAACTGCCTGAAACAAATCCAAACTTTTGCCTCTGCCATGATTGGATGAGAAAATAATTTTGTTGCCATTCTCATAAACGCACGCAAATTTTTCGGTTTTTGAGGTATTAATTCCCTTATCAATGAGCCTCGGAATTTTCCATTCGTTATCCTCGAACTGGCTGATTTTCAGGTCGCCATCTTGATAAACCAGCATCCGCCTATCATCGGCATCCAAAAGCTGTATCGCCACCTCATAACCGCTCGAAGTTTTCTGATTATTGATGCGTTTGGCACTGCTCCAGCTGTCGTCTGCTTGCAATTCACTAATCAAAATTTCTTTTTTTGCACCTCGTTTTTTGCGCTCCAAAACGGATGCAATCGGCTGGTTTTGTCGAGTGAAAATCAGGCGTTTGCCGTCTTGCGCTACGACTGCACCAAATTCAGAATATGAACTATTAATGTGTTGATTCAGATGCTCAATTTTATACGTATTTTCTTCTTTAGAAATCTGAATGGCATTTTCCAAAAATGGTATTAATCTAATACATTCCTTGACTAATTTTTTGTTTTTACCTTGATTTTTATAACGTATCAGGTGGTCATAACTTTCATGAAAATTCATATTGAAATAACAACTTTTGCCTCGCCAAAAATCAAAATCTGCAAATTCATCGGGCGAAATATGATTCAGACTATCAAAAAAAACTTGCGCCTCTTTCGGATTATTTATTTCTAACAAACTGATTCCCAGATAATAAATTGCCTCTGTGTTTCGCCTATCCAAAATTAAGACCTCCCGATAGGTCGTAATGGCTTCTTCATAATTTTGCGCCTCAAACAGGCGATGCGCTTGGGCTAAATATGCCTCACTTTGGGCTTGAGTTTGTATCAATAAACCAAAGTAACTCATCAAAAACCAAAGATATAATTTTGTATTTTTCATAGATGACAACAATTTATGTCGTAAAAAAATTTTGGAAATAAAAATAAACATCAGAATATATCTAATTTTAACCAAAATAATATCCGTATTTTATATTATAATTATCTGATTATCAAAATTTTGTATTGAAAATATAGGATTTAAAATATCCATAAAATCTTATTTTTGAGGTATCCTTCCTTGATTCGTCCCGTTAAAAATAAACAAACATTTAAGACAAAAATAATATGAAACAAGTATTTAGTTTTCTGACAAGTTCGTTTATTTTGGTAGCCTTAGTGTATGCGGTACTACACTGGCTGGACATGGAAATCGGGACATTTCTGGACTGGGGCGTAGGTTTGGGGTCTATTTTGTGGCTGACAATTGTCGTAACTGTCCCTTGGGATGCACATTTTCGCGCCAGTGAAGTTTTGCATGATGCCAAAATCTCGAAACGTAAAGACATTTTAGTCATTGACGAAAGTCTAAAATACGTCCAGAAAGTTGCCCGTAACTCCCTGATTATGGCAATTTTATTGCATATTTTTTCGGCAATCGGGCTGTATTTTATAGCGTATTCTGGCATTAGTCAAGTCGGTTATCTTTCGGCGATTATCGCTATTTTATTAACCTTTTTGCGTCCTTCGGTACGGTTCTATGAATTTTTACAAATCAAACTCCGAAACATTCAAGATGAGTTCCGTTATCCTCGTGAGGATTTGAGGGAAGTCTTGCATAAAATGGACGATATAGAATTGAGAACCAAGAACTTAGAATTAATGTTAAGTGATGAACCCGATGATAATTCATGGAAAAAATACATCGAACAAAATCATCAAAAACTGCTCGAAGCCTTAGACCAAGCGCAGGCAGAACGGCAAAAAATAGACACCAAATATGATACTAAAATCAAGGCAATTCACTCTGAAAATCAGCAACATTACCAAAAAGTTGCCTCTGATATGAAGCTATTGGATAGCGTCCGAGAAATTGCCAAATTTATTCGGGAATTAAAGTAATTGACAAAAAATCAGTTGTAAAGACAAGACGCATTGCATTGTCTTGTCTTTCATCAATTTTTTTCGTTGCAATCCATCTACTAAGAAGTTATTTTTTGTAACGCAAGTTCCTGAATTTGAGCGACTTGTGCCTCAAAAGTCAGATGCGTAGTATCCATCATAATGGC
Source organism: uncultured Cytophagales bacterium (assembly GCA_964577275.1). Lineage (GTDB taxonomy): Bacteria > Bacteroidota > Bacteroidia > Cytophagales > Thermoflexibacteraceae > UBA2561. Next base: position 41,267 of record CAZNYR010000003.1, read on the forward strand.
ATCCTTGGCTTTTCGCAATGGACTTTCCGTGCGGTTAGAGTCGAGATTATCTCGTTTCTCAAAATTAGACGCAATTTCCTGTAAATCAATGACTTCGCCTTTTTCAGCAAGTTCTTTTTGGCGGCGTTCGGCACGTGTCATCACTTCGGCAGTCATAAAAATTTTGAGGTCAGCATCAGGAAAAACCACCGTTCCAATATCCCTTCCGTCAAGAATAACGGCTTTTTCTTTGCCCATTTCTTGCTGTTGAGCGACCAAAAATTGGCGTACTGGCGCAATCGTGCTGACTTCGCTAACGTTCTCAGAAACAAACATTTGCCGAATCTGATGTTCGACATTTTCGCCATTTAAGAATGTTTCGTTGGCGTGTGTTTTTTCATTTCGTCTGAATCGAATTTCGAGATTGGGCAAATGCTCCACAATCGCAGAAACATCGGTCAAATCAATCTGATTTCGCAACAAATACAAGGTAACCGCCCGATACATTGCTCCTGTGTCAATGTACGCATAATCAAGGCGTTGCGCTAAAATTTTAGCAGTTGAACTTTTGCCACATCCCGAATGTCCGTCCAGCGCAATTACAATTTTTTTCATGCCGTTTTTTTACAAAAATACAAAATAATCCCTTGATTTTCAGTTACTAAAAAGATTAATCTTGAAAAAAAGCATCATTGAGGTCTTGTTGCTCTTCTTGCTTTCGTTTTCGGAACAAATCTTGAAATTGTACAATTTTTTCATGAAGCGATATTTTGATTTTTTGCCATGTCGCTTGCGTATCGTACCGCACTTTAAAAGTATCCGTTGTGCCGATAACTTTCAGAAAAAGATTCGTTTTTCCTTCCGAATTTTGAGCCACCGAATGTGGCGGATAATCCTTTTTTGGTTTCTTAAAATTGTTGAGCGGAATTTGTAATCGGTAGTCAATACGCTGCTCAAAATCATGCGTTCCGGCTACATACAGCACGCCCAAACTCGAATTGATTTTCAGTTTTGAAAAGGTTAATTCTTGATTCTGAACATGAAATTCATGGGTCATTTCCGAAAAGCTAACTTCCTGAATATCATTATTTTGAAATAATTTTGACAGTTCTTTAAAAGGTTCAAATCCGATGAGTTTGCCATCCCGCACCGTTGCCCGAATATCCGTCCTAAACTTGGAATCATCAGGATTCAAATACACATCGGTATAAAACAAAGTTTCCCAATCGGCATCCAAATTTCCTGATATATGACGGTCTTGCACGAAGTCTTGTCCGAAATTTTCAAAGGCATAAAATAACGTTTTGAGGTTCATGTTTTTGGCTTTATTTTCGGTAACAATTTTGATTTTTCCGACCTCCGAAGCATCCGCCGTTCCGCTCAACGATAGACTTCCCCCAAAGATGTCCATCTTCAAAGAATCCAATTTTAAGGCTTGTTTTTTGAGCCAAACTTGACCCCGTAAGTTTTGAGCCTCAAATCGCCCAAATTTTGCCGAATCAATTTCTAAAATTAGGTTGCTCACTATATTTTTGGGAATAACTACTTTGTAAGGTTCTGACGAAGATTCTTCATAATTTGATAAAGCCAATAACTCATTAAAGTACAATTTATTGGATTTTAATTTTGTCCGAATCCGAAGTGGATAATCATCCGAAAATAACCATGTCATAAAGTGTTCTAAATCTCCCTCAAGTCTGAAATCACTTTGCCCAATTCGCCCACTAAAATCGGCGGTTTCGGTATGATTATTTTTAAACTCAAATGAGCCGTTGAGGTCTTCGATGGGGAGCGATAAATTTGAAGGTTGTAATTGTACATTTCTAAGATACAATTTTCCTGATGTTTGGATTTTACTGGTATTTGGGTTGCGTTTAATTTCCTCTAATTTTCCGTCAAAACGAAGTGCTAATTGTGCGCTGCCCTGTACAGATTTGATTTCGGGAATCGGATAAATTTCTAATACGTCCGCCAAATTTACGTTACATTCGGCTTGCAGTTGAAGGGTCGGATAATTGAAATTTGTAAAACAAAAACTTCCCTTAAAGGGCTGTTTATCAATTTTCCCTACAATTTTATCAATTTTCAGTTCCGAACTAAAGGCATTTTGTTGATTTCCATTCGTAAATTTTCCATCAATGAATAGACTATCTATTGTCCGTTCGGAATCGGGATGATAAAAGGAAGCGTTCTCAAAACCAAAGGTAATGTCTATTTTTGGAAAGCTCGTTGCACTAAACTTTCCTTGTACCAAAGCCTGAAAATTTACTTTGCCATGCGATTGATAATTTTTGTATTTTTCTAAGATTTCTTTTGGGGCTAATGCCAATAAAGTTTGTAGATGGGTCGGCAATCCTTCGGCTTTGAAATTGGCATAATTGGTATCGGTAAAATATTCGCCTTCAACTACAAAACGAGCCTGTTCTGGCGCAATTTCTGAACGGGATAAAAGCCACTTTTTTTCGTTATCCCAGTACATAAATTCAAGGTCTAAAAAAACAGTTTTGTTATCAAAATAACCATTTCCATCCAATTTTGCCTGCTTGACAAATATATTTCCCTCTATTTCAACACTCATATCGTTATCCAAAAAACCGTAAGATGAAGTAATATTTTGTAGCTTAACATCAAATTTTTGACGTTTAGACTGATTTTCATAGTTTACTTGTACATTTTTGAAGGTCATGCCTCGTAATTCAAAATTAATTCCATTATCCGAATTTGTATTTTTAGAAGATTTCAAAATATCAAAATTATGATTTCCCTTTGCATCAGTTTTTAGGTGTAAAGTACTGTTTTCCAGATATAACTGAATAATTTTGTATTTTTTATCAACCAAATCCATGAGGCTAAACGTGAAGTACATATTTTGTATTTTAGCAAGTGTATCTTTTTGGTGAAACACCTTAACTCCTGCAAAAGCTAATGACATATACGGAAAATTTCGGAAAGGTTCAAGTCCATAACTTTCGACCGTAATTTGTGGTTTTAAGTGTTGCTGTAAGTCTTCAGCTACTATCTTAACTGCCTCATCTTTATGCTGATACGCCCAAAACCCAAAACCCATGACCAGCAACAAAAAGACCAAAAAAAGGATAGAAAAAATCCGAACGATACGTTTCATATTTGTTTAAACTCCGAAATTATGATAAAATTCCAACTCTGATTATTAATTAAACGATTGATAATGAATAAATTAATTTTTTTTATCCGAAAAGTAAAGTTAAAATAAGATTCGGAAAGCCTCAAATTATGTGTACGTCTTACGCCAAAAAAATTATTTTGTATCTGAAACAAAAACGTAACAAAAAGAATTATTTTAGCAGATTAATTCACAATTTTTTAATCATAAACACACACTAAAAATGATGTATTTACCAAATTGGATATTCCGATTATTGATTTTGTGTCTGATTGCCTGTTCGGGCTGTTCGAGTGATAGCTCTGATGATGCTACTCCTGACAATGTGCCTGCCAGAGGACGAATCATAGAACTGACAAAATTGCAGAGTTTTAGCACAGACCAAATCCGTACAAATTTAGGACTTATTGATGCACAACATATTTTTTTAGATGATTTACAGATTAAGCACAATGTAAGTTTATATAAAGTTTTGTACGAAACACCCAATCCATCGGGCGAGTTAGTACAGGCTTCAGGTTTGTTCTTAATCCCTGATAATGTGAATGATGCGCCACTTTTGAGCCTCCAACACGGGGCGACCATGAGCAAAGAAGCCGTGCCTTCAAGATTGTCTTTAGAATACTTTTTTGGGTTGGCATTTGCTTCGGAAGGCTACGTAACGACCATGCCAGATTACGTGGGCTTGGGCGATGGAGCCGGGCTTCATCCTTTCGTTCATGCTGATACTGAGGCTTCTGCGACAATAGATATTTTGCGTTCGGCTCGAAACTACTGCACCGAAAATTCGATTTCGTTGAATGGCGATGTATTTTTGGCAGGCTATTCGCAGGGCGGACACGCTACGATGGCAACCATCAAAGAAATCGAAGCCAATCATGCCAGCGAATTTAATGTCAAGGCGGTTGTTCCTTCGGCGGGACCGTTGGATGTATCCGGAACACAGTCTGGTTTTATGCTCCGAAACGAACCGTATGTATCCTCAGGCTTAGTAGCTTACGTGGTTTTTGCGTATAACGAAGTCTATAAATTTTATAACGACCCCAGCGAAGTATTTGCCAGTCCGTATGCCGAAAATTTGACAAAGCATTTTACCGCAGAAATGAACTCTTCTTTTGAACAAATTGCCCAAGAAACACCCGCCTCGAATATTCCTCGTGAAATGTTTCAGTCTGCTTTTTTAGAAAGTTTAGAAAATAACCCAAATAATGGCGCAAAATTAGCCATGCAAGATAATGACGTTTACGACCTAAAAATTAATGCGCCCCTGAAAATTTGTCATTGTTCAGCCGATGAAGTAATTACGGTCGATAATGCCACAGTTGCCGTCAAAGCGATGAAAGCGAAAGGCACAAATGTAGAATGGATTGACCCATTTCCGCAAGGCAATCATGGACAATGTGCCATTTTTCATATGAAAGTAGCACATGATTGGTTTATGCAGTTACGCTAATTTTTAACATGATTTTCGCAACCTCGCCAACATCAAAAAAAATGGCGAGGTTATTTTTTGCCCAAAAATTGTATATTTGACCCAAAAAATATGATGAAAGACGTATTAATTAATCCTCTTGAAAAAGCATTTTTTGAGCAATTTCGGTATTCAAAAATTGGCGTTTTGGTGGATGAAAACACCTTCCGAGATTGTTATCCAATCCTAAAGAAATTGCTTCCACAACCGCATTTGGTCATCCAAATTCGGAGTGGCGAAGAGCACAAAAATCTACAAACTTGTACTTCTATTTGGCAACAAATGACTGATAATCAATTTGATAGAAAATCAATATTGCTGAATTTGGGCGGGGGCGTGATTGGCGACATGGGCGGATTTTGTGCCTCAACATACAAACGAGGCATTGATTTTATGCAAATCCCAACGACATTGCTTTCGCAGGTTGATGCTTCGGTAGGCGGAAAATTAGGCATTGATTTTCAGGGATTTAAAAATCATATTGGCATTTTTAGAAATCCTAATCATGTGTTAATTGATGCACAATTCCTGAAAACCTTGCCTGAACGAGAACTGCGTTCAGGATTTGCCGAAGTGATAAAACATTGTTTGATTGCGGATGCTAATTACTGGGAAAAAATCACGCAAAACGATTTGCATCAACAAAATTGGGCAGAGATTATACGGCATTCTGTGCGGATAAAATACCAAGTCGTTACGCAAGACCCTACCGAAAAAGGCTTGCGAAAAATCCTAAATTTTGGACATACGGTCGGTCATGCGATTGAAACAATCTATATGGAATCCCCTGAAGTTGAGCGACTTCTGCACGGAGAAGCGATTGCCATTGGCATGATTTGCGAGGCATTTATTTCGCTTAAAAAGGGATTGATAACAGAAAAAACGTGCCAAAAAATTCAGAAATATATACTCAAAATTTATGGTAAAATGCCTGTACGTGAGGATTTTATGGAAGTCATTTTACAAAATACGCTTCAAGACAAAAAAAATGAAGGCTCAACCATTCATGCCAGTTTGTTGGTCGGACTGGGCGAATGTGCATTTGATATTCCGATAAATGCCCAAGAAATTAGGAGCAGTATTTTGTATTATAATAGTCTATAAATCAAGTATTTACGAATTTATATGGGTTGGGAGGTAGGCGACCGTAAGGTGCTACCTCCTTCAGCATATTCAAAACCGAATTTTGTTGGTGTGATTATTACAATGCCACTTCGGAGAGAAATTTAATACGCATCAATCGCAACTCCTCTTCGGTATATTCATCTTCGAGTTCTTCGAGTGCCTGTTGAATATTATCGGTTTTGGCTTCCATGAAATAGTCATAAATTTCGTTCTGTTGGTCTTGCTCCAAAATTGAATCAATATAATAATCAATATTGAGTTTTGTTCCCGAAAAACAAATGTGTTCCATCTCGTCCAGCACTTCTTCTATCGTAATGTTCTGGGCATCAGATATTTCCTCCAAATCGACTTTGCGGTCAATTTGTTGAATGATAAAAATTTTATTTTTAGATTTATTGACCATCGTCTTGACCACGACATCGGAAGCCGTTTCGATGTTATTTTCTTGGACATATTTTGTGATTAAATCAACGAAAGGCTTGCCAAATTTTCTGGCTTTTCCCGTTCCTACTCCGTTAATGTGTGAAAGTTCCTCAAGATTAGTCGGATATACGATTGCCATTTCTTCTAAGGAAGGCTCTTGAAAAACGACATAAGGAGGGACATTTTTTTGCGAAGCCACGTTTTTTCGTAATTTTTTGAGCATTCCGAGCAGTACCTCATCAAAAACGCCAGTAACGACCTCTTCATGCGCCTCTTCCATTTCCGAATCTGGAACGCTCAAATCATGGTCTTTAACAAATTTGAGTTGAACAGGGGTTTTAATGTATTTTTCGCCTAGTTTTGTTAGACGTAAGATATTGGGATTTTCGAGGTCTTTTTCTAAATATTGATACAATAAAGTTTGTCGAATTGCTGATTTAAGGAATTTTTCGTCTAATTCTTTGCACGTCCCAAAAACATCCAGTTGGTCATGTCCGTAGCTTTTGGCATATTCATTATCAATACCTAAAAGTAAATCCGTAATGTGCTGTAAATCAAATCGTTGTTCGGTATATTTGACGGCTTTCAGCCCATTGATGACGATTTTAGTGGCATCATAACTTTCCAAATCGGTATGTTTTCGGCAGGCATCACATCCTCCCGTATCAGGGCAATGTCCTTCATCGTAAGATTCTCCGAAATAAGATAATAATTGTCTTCGGCGACAAACCGCTGACTCGGCATAGGCAGATATTTCTTGCAATAAATGTCGGGCATTATCGCGCTCGGTTACTGATTTGTCTTTGTTAAATTTTTCGAGTTTGAGAATATCGGCATGGCTGTAAAACATCAGGCATTTTCCTTCGAGTCCGTCCCGTCCCGCTCGTCCTGTTTCTTGGTAATATCCTTCCAAAGATTTGGGCGCATCATAATGAATCACAAAGCGCACATCGGGTTTGTCAATTCCCATCCCAAAAGCAATCGTAGCGACAATGACATCGGCATCTTCGTTGAGAAAGGCATCTTGATTATTTATCCGTATAACAGACTCTAAACCAGCATGATAAGGCAAGGCTTTTACGTCATTGACCTGCAATAATTCGGCAATTTCAGTTACTTTTTTACGGCTCAAACAATAAATAATTCCAGACTTTCCTTGATGCTGTTTAACGAATTTAATGAGTTGTTTTTTAGCGTCTTTTTTCGGACGAATTTCATAATATAAATTTTCTCGATTGAAAGAAGATTTAAATAAATCTGCCGCCTCCATCTGCAAATTTTTCTGAATATCCAGCTGCACTTTGGGCGTAGCGGTAGCGGTGAGTGCAATAATAGGTAAATTACCTAATTGTTCGATAATGGATTTGATGCGGCGATATTCAGGTCTGAAATCGTGTCCCCATTCCGAAATGCAGTGTGCCTCGTCAATCGCCACAAACGACACCTGAGCCTTTTGCAAAAACTCCACATTTTCGGGCTTAGTGAGCGATTCTGGAGCAACGTACAATAATTTGACCATGCCATCGAGCGTTTGTTGTTTGACCTTATTGGCTTCGGCTTTGGAAAGTGTCGAATTAAGAAAAAAGGCACTCACGCCTAAGGCATTTAATTGATCTACCTGATTTTTCATCAAGGCAATAAGCGGAGAAATGACAATCGCAGTTCCATCCTGAATTACGGCGGGAAGCTGATAACATAGTGATTTTCCTGCGCCAGTAGGCATAATCACGAACGTATTGTGTCCGTCCATGATATTTTCGATGATTGCTTCCTGATTGCCTCGGAATTGGTGATAGCCGAAGACTTCTTTTAATTTCGCCTTCAAATTAGGTTTTTGTGCTGTCATTTTCTTGGTATCAATTTACATTACGTGCCGTTTTGTTTTGGTCAAATTCGTCATCAAGAATCAAACGTTCGTCCGTGCCGTACATCCATTTGGTTTGGTTTATTTGATGACATGAGAATATAAATATATAAAATTCCGAAGTATTATCGTCAAATTTTTATGCGAAAAAATCGGAAATCCATTTCATTTTGGCGCATCTAAAACAATTTTCAAAACAAAATTTGTTTCGTACAATACGTAAGAATTATGATAAAAATATAATTTTTAAAATTTTTTCGCAAAAAAGTACGATGTATCCTGATTTCATGAAGCGCAATACAAGGCAGTTATACCAATTTTCGCATCGCCATCATGTAGCCCAAATGTAATCCTTCGTGAATATTATTAAATGCGATTGCGCCTTCAATCGAAGTAAGTTCTATGCCAAAACTCGTTTGGTACGTGGTATAATCCTCAAAAAGACCCGCCACATAATCACTTTTTAGAGCATTCACCGTATCCAAAAATAAAAATTTCACTTCCTGAATTTCAGACGCTGAAATCGTTGGATTGCCTTGCGTCCCTTTTCGGAATTTCTCGACAAGCTCATCGGATATGTTCATCGGTTTGCCCGATAATTTATAACATAATAATTGTTGAGTTACTAAAATATGTCCAAAGTTCCAGCCTATCGTATTTCTGAAGCCTTCGGGAATTTGGGTCAGCTCGGCGGTCGATAAATCATTGACCAGATTTAACGTATTATTTCTTGTAATACGCAGATATTCAAGTGCTTGCATCATAATTTGTCGTAAGGTTTTCAAAATTTGAATCAACCAAAAATATTAAAAAAATCGCATTTCTGAACGCCCAATCCTCTAAACCTTTTTCGAGATGATAAATCCCTGAAAAAAAGTATTTTATGAACAAAAAGCACGCAATAACAACCTTTAGACTAAAAATAGAGTAATTAATATTAAGTTTTTATGAATTTACATTTTAATATTAAACATTAATTCACATTGAAAAAATTAGCTTACTATATGACTATATGGCTCATGCTGTGGCTCATTCCGAAATTAACCGCTCAAGATGAAGAGGTAAAGGCGGTAAAATGTACTCATTTCACTTCATTTTTTGCGGATTCCGAAATGGAACTATCCACCGAAAATATCGAAAAACTCCGCCAGAAAGTGGTGAATTTTATTGCTTTGCAAAAAGAAAAACAAGCGCAGGTACGTTCCGAACTCCGATTTTTGAGGCAATTAGACCGTAAAATTCATACAGAATTTCTGAAAAATTATAAGCATTTTTCTTCATTTACACAAATGTTACAATCTGGTAATTTTGATTGCTTATCAGGCGTGATTTTGTATGCTTTAGTGCTGGATTCTTTGGGCTATAATTATACGGTGTATCAGACAAATATTCATGTGTATCTCATGATTCGGACTGAAAAACGTGCGATTCTTATCGAAACTACTGACCCCATTTATGGCTTTGTGGATAACGAATATTACATTCAGGAACGCAAAAAAATTTACGAGAAAATGGTAGAAAATATTGAAAACCAACGAAATTATTACGTTCCAGAGCCACTTTTGCACCAAACCACTACGATTCAGGAATTATGCGCCTTACAATATTACAATCAAGCGGCAAAATATTACAACCAACACAATTTGGAAAAAGCAAGCTACTTTTTGGCACAATCCGAGCGCATTTATTCATCCAAACGCACTGATGCCCTGCGCCAACTGATTACGTATTATACCGCGCGAATTAGCCCAAAAACATCTCAGGAGTAAGTTTACGGATTTTTCGTATAATTTTAACATAAAATCACATTTTGCCTGAAGGACTTATTTTTTTTGTAAAATTCCACCTGTCAGCCGAAGTAATGTAATATTTGAATCATTCAGATTAAAAACTGCTTCCTGCTCGGCAAAAGATGCGGTTAATAAATTATTTTGTAACGCCCTGTAATCGAATGAGTTAATCAATCCTGTCTTGAAGCGTTCGTTCGCCAAATCCAAATTAATTTGTGCCGTTTCCCGATTTTGTTTGGCAATTTGTACTAATTGTTTGCGGACACGATACAGGTCGAGTGCCGAAGCCAAATTTTGAGATAGCGTCTGACGCTGATTTTCGATGCGTAATTGCCCGATTTTTTCCTGAATAACCGCATTTTGGATACCTCGTTGAATATTTCCATTGTTCAGAATGGGAACTGATAAGGTCAAGCCCACAACCGCCGTGTTGCTGGTGGCGATAGAAACCCCGCCCGAACTGCCATCAATAAATGTCGCCCCTGTAAGGTCTTGTCGCCCTGCGTTGTAATTGCTGGTGGCAATCATGGAGAGGGTCGGAAGTCGTTGAGCCTGACGTAGTTGCACGTCTTGATGGAGTGCATTTTGAGAAAATTGTAAGGTTTTGAGGTCAATATTTTCGACCAACATTTTATCTCGAAGTTCCTCATAATCATACATATCGGTCATGTCCTGAAGGGTATCGGTTAAGTTCCGAATCTGATTTGGATTTTCCTCGACCAATAATACACCAAGTTCACGGACGGCATTTCGGAAAACAATTTGTTGATTGACATAACGGCTGGAATCGGTCAAGTAATTGGATTTTTCTAATAAAACATCTGTCGTTACAGCACTGCCTAACTCTTTTTTGAGCTTCAAATAATCATATTTATCGCGCGAAAGGTCTAAGGCTTGTTTCGTGATTCGGAGGCGTTGCTGTTCGAGAACCGCCCGATAGTATGCCAGCATCACCGACTGGATGGTATTTTGGATAACAGATTCGGTATTGCCTTGGGCTTGTTGTTCGAGTTGGGCAAGTCGTTCTTTGGTAATATTGACGGTCAGTCCACCAAATAACGTCCAATTCAGATTGATAGCAGGCTGAATATCATTGTTTAAGACGTTTCCCTGCAAAAACGAGGCGGGGTTTGCCGTATGGCGTAAGGAATTATTTTGTCCCAGCTCAACGGTAACTCGTGGGTATCTGCCTGCCTGCCCCCACGAATTATTATTCTTGGCAATTTCGGTATTTTGTCGTTCAATCCGTATGCTATAATTCTTTTTTAAGGCAATTTCGATGGCTTCGGAGAGCGATAAATCCGTTTGGGCATGGATGCTTCCAACGAAGAAAAGTACAAAAAACAATGCACCAAAAGTATATTTTTTCATTTTGTATTATGTTGAGATGTCGTTGTTAGGAAAATTAAACGAACCTTACGCAAAAGTATATTTTTGTCGAAAATTACGGGACTTTTTTTAGAATGGATTGCCGAAAATTGCCTTATTTTTGAGGGAGTTGTTTTTATGAACAAAACGAACTTGTTTTTTTGAACACCCGTTAGTCAGAAATAACGTACTACTGACCGATTTCTAATTTCCTGCTCCATGAAATATATCTTCTTTTTTGTCTGTTTGATGACCAATTTTGGTGTGTACGCCCAAACCTCTTACCTTGACAGTTTGGAACAAGAACTAAAAAAGGTAACATCGGATACGACCAGAATTGATATTTTATTTGAATTGGCCATTAACTATATTTATAATGACCCTCAAAAAACGATTTCGTATTGCCAAGAAAGTCAGCAAATTGCACAAAAAATTGGGGATAAAAAACGAGAAATCGTTGCCGTCAATCGAATGGGCGGTGGCTATTGGTCGAAAGGTGATTTGGGCGAAGCCTTGCAATGTTTTCGGGAATCCATGCAACTGGCAAAAGTGAGCCAGAATGATTATTGGGTTGCCAAAAATATCGGAAATATCGGACTGATTTACAGCGGGATAGGCAATAAAAATTTGGCAAAAAATTATTATTTGCAAGCCTATGAGTTGTTTTTGGAGATGAAGCATACCGACCGTCTGGCTTCGCTTTTGGATAATATTGGCACGATGTGTCTGGAATTGCACGAATACGATTCGGCACATTTTTATTATCAAAAAGTATTGGAATCGGCGGATACGTCCACGCATGATATGCACATTTTGTATCTGAATTTGGGCGATTTGGCATTGCGCCAACAAAAACTGGACGAAGCCGATTCGTACCTTCGGAGAAGTTTAGAAATTTCGATACAAAAAGCTGATATTCAGATTATTGCGTATGATTATTTCTTTTTGGCAGATATTCATTTTCAGCGCAACGAACTTGATTCGGCATTGCACAAAGCCCGAAAAGCTGTTGAATTAGCCCAGCAATCAGGTGGCAAAGAAACCCTGATGGAAGCCTATAAAGTTCTGAGTAAGATTTTGCACGCTTTGCGCCAAAGTGATGAAGCCTATGAATATTATCAAGCCGCCATCAATTACAAGGATAGTATGCAAGGTGTTACCAACCAAAAGGCATTGCAAGTATTTGAATTTGAGCGCAAAAAAGGCGAAATCGCTTTGCTCAAAGCGCAAAAATCCGAGCAGGAAGCACGCTTTGCCCAACAAAATTTGCAACAACGTGGCGTGATTCTCACAATTTTAGGCATTCTGATTTCGGTTTTGGTCGTCAGTTTTGTCATCTTTCGAGGACGTGCCAAATTACAACACATGAATCAAGAATTATCGGTAGCAAATGCCGAAATTCATCAGCAAAATGAGGAAATTCAGTCGCAATCTGATACCTTACGACAAGCCAATGACGAGTTACAATCCATTAATTATCAGTTAGATAGAAAAAATCAAAACATCACTGCGTCCATCAATTATTCGCTACGAATTCAGCGCGCCATTTTGCCCTCCAAATCAAGGATTCAGCAGGCTTTTGATGATAGTTTTGTGCTGTTCCGTCCGCGCGATATTGTTTCGGGCGATTTTTATTGGTTTTATCAAACGAATCACCTGAAAATCATTGCATTAGCAGACTGTACGGGACATGGCGTTTCGGGTGCATTAATGACCATGATTGGCAATAATATTCTGAATCAAATTGTACGAGATGACAAAATCTATGAGCCAGACCTCATTTTAAATGTCATTCCTGACCTATTACAAAAAACGCTGATGTATGCCGAAACTCAAATTGCAGACGGCATGGACATGAGTATTTTGATGTTTGAGAATAAAAATGCGTTTTATGCGGGTGCGATGAACCCCTTGTATTATGTTGAAAATCAGGAACTTCATATCATCAAAGGCGATAAAATACCCATCGGTGGCACTCGAAAGCGAAATTTCAAAATGTATCAGAAACATCACATTGAATTACGAAATCCCATCACATTTTATTTGGCTTCTGATGGTTTTCAAGACCAATTTGGTGGGGCAAATCAACGAAAATATATGGTCAAAAATTTTCGGAAATGCTTAGGTTCAATTTCACATCTACCTCTTCAGGAGCAACATACGAAATTGGAACAAGAACTCCAGACATGGATGGGACAAAATGTAGAAAAACAAACCGATGACATTACCGTTATCGGTATTCAAATCCGAAAGGCATAGAATCCATCAAAATACGTTACACCCGAATTCCTATCACCAAAATATCATCTCGTTGTTCTACGCCATCCATGTGCATGGCGAGTTGATGTTTTAATGTTTCTTTTTGTTCGGCTAAGGAATGATGCTGGATTTCTTGTAATAAATCCAATAAGCGTTTTTCCGAAAAACTTTGGCGTTTTCTGTTATTTTGGTCTGCATAGCCATCCGAACACAGATACAATGGCATGGAATTTTGATGTATTATTTCAACTTGTTCAAACACTTTTTGGGTATTTTTTGTTGATTTTATTCGACCGCCTATGGCTTTTCTATTTCCTGCTATTTTTTCTGTTTTGCCATTTTGCAAAATATAAAGCGGTCTTTTTGCTCCTGAAAACACTATTTTTTCGGTATCTATTCTCACCACGACCAAATCCATTCCATTCATATCGCCCGTTTGCTCTTGTTGTAATAAAAATTGAATTTGTGTATGAAGTTCCTCAAGAATTTCTTTGGGTTCAAGAATTTGTAAGGTGCGAATAATGCGGTCAAGCAGGGAATTACCTATCATCGTCATAAAAGCACCAGACACGCCATGTCCCGTACAATCAGCAACTACCAAAAAGCGATGCTGGCGTATCTGGTCAGCCCACCAAAAATCACCTGAAACCACGTCTTTGGGCATATACAAAATAAAATATTCCTCAAAGATTCCATCCATTTTGTTTTTGGGGGGCAAAATGGCTTTTTGAATAAGTCTTGCGGACCGAATACTTTGTGAAATTTTGGTGCTATAAAATTCTAAGGTTTGATTTTTTTCGGCTAATAAATCTCGTTGTGCCGAAATCTCCTCTTGGATTTGGCGTAGCTCTTCGTTTTGGACTTGTATTTCTTCTTGTTGGTTCTGAATTTCGATGTTTTGTGTTGCCAACAAGTGATTGGCTTTTCGTTTTTGATAAAATCCAATGCCCACCAACAAGGAAAAAATTAAAAACACAGCAATTAGTAATAAATATAGTTTTTGTTGTAATTTTTGTTGTTCATTGTCTTTTTTTAACAATTCATTTTCGATTCTAAAATCATAGTTTGCCTTTATCTGATTTGTTTTCTTTTGTGTTTCTATTATTTTGATGCTGTCGTTCAGGGCAACTGCTTTTTCAAAATATTCTAATGCTTTTTCAAAATTTCGTTGTTTTTTGTAGAACAATGAATAGGTCGTGTGGAGTTTATAAATGAGTTCGTATTCTTGTTTGATGAGTGCTTTTGCTTTTTCCAAATTTTCTTGGGCTTTTGTCATTTTGCCCAACTCTGTGAGTGCCTGTGCATTACAAATGCTTGTATAAATAATATTATATGGGTCGAGCGTGTCTTTTTCATTCATTTGAATGGCTTTTGTAAAATATTGAGAGGCTTGGGCGTATTTTTTTTGTGCCAAATAAACCTCTCCTGTGGTAATATGAAAAAGCATTAAATTTGCAAAACGCTTTGTTTTTTGTCGCTCTTCGAGGGCAAAAGCCATCGAAAGATTCGTTAATGCCTTTTCATATTCTTGGGCATACAGATACGTATTTGCTTTATTATTGTGCATATAGGGCAGTCGAGGATGCTGGGTATCAATACTGGAATAAGTTTCAATGGCTTTTTGATAATATTCTAAGGCTTTCGGATAATCTTGTTGGTCGTTATATCTATCCCCAATGCTGGTATAGATACGCCCTTTTAGGTTTTGGTCGTGGGTTTGGTCAATGACTTTGAGTGCATCAAACAAACACGCTAAGGCATCAGCATAGTTTTGGATGCGAGAGAGATAATAGTTTTTTTGATTTTGGGCGAGGCAATATTGCCGAACTAAATGCTTTTTATCCTGACTCATATCTATCGCCTGATTGATATAATGA
Source organism: uncultured Cytophagales bacterium (assembly GCA_964577275.1). Classification (GTDB taxonomy): domain Bacteria; phylum Bacteroidota; class Bacteroidia; order Cytophagales; family Thermoflexibacteraceae; genus UBA2561. The sequence goes on from CAZNYR010000003.1 coordinate 56,565, forward strand.
AGAGCAAAAACAATCGAATCTTTCCGTATTTGTTCACTTAACTCCATCAGAGCCACAACCCGAACAGAATCGCTACTATTTTTCTGGGAAATCACGGCTTTTAGACTGTCGATTTTTGTTTTTTGGGCAAAAATGCTTCCAAAACTTACATAAAGTACGAGGATACAAAAAACCTTTTTCATGGGTATTTATTTTTATATTCACAGTCAAAGGTAGGCTGTAAAAAACTTAGTTTCAATGAATTATTAGTTTACGCGATATTTCGGGCAAAGATATGACCAAAACTTGCGGAAAACATGATAATACAAAAAAACCCTTTCTTGATGCTAAGATAGGGTTTTTTGTGTGTGCGTTCCAAAGTGTTTGTCGGCTATTTGATTGCCAGAATCTTGCGATAACGGGTCGTATCTGCCAATAATTCAAGTGCTTCTTTGATGTCGGGGTCGTTATCAAATTCGGCTTCGGTTTTGCCTTTTTCCCAGTAATAGCGAGAAATAATTTCTTGTTCTAATCGCTCTCGGATTTCATCCTTAAACTTTTGTAAATCTGTATTTTTGTTGTGCGAAACCTGTTTTTTGAGGGCGATGATTTGCGTCTTGACTGCCTCATAATATTTTTCTTTTCTGGCATTTTCTTCTAATGTTTGGATGGTGCGCTCCACTTCGGTCGTATAATCGAAATCTTTATTTTGCAACCACTTCACAAAGGCATTATATTCGGCATCAGACAAGGCAAAATCTTTGGGTAAAACTAATTGAGAATGTTCTTCCCTGTATTTGGTGGCATAATCAAATATCAAATTTTTGGCTTCCAAGCTCGCCGTAATTTTTGCCCAATCGGAATGTTCGGGTTCAATATCTGGCTTTACGCCTGCGCCATCATAAACCGTTCGTCCATTTCGAGTTTTGAAGGCAGTACGCAAGGAATCAGGGAATTTACTCACCGTTCCGTCTGCATTTCGGTGACTGTAATCAATCGCCTGAATGCATCGTCCGCTGGGAATGTAATATTTAGCAACCGTAACTTTTACTTTAGAATTATACGATAATGACCGCGTAGCTTGCACCAATCCTTTGCCGTAAGAATTTTCGCCAATCAGAACGCCTCTGTCGTAATCCTGAATCACGCCCGCCACGATTTCGGCTGCCGAAGCACTTCCGCCACTGACCAAAACAACGACAGGAATTTGGGTATCTGCTGGCGCATTCGGGGCGGTATAAACTTTGTTCCATTCCTTCACTTTTCCGCGTGTACTGACGATTTCGATGCCTTTATCCACAAAAATATTAGAAACATTAATCGCCTCGCTTAATAAACCACCGGGATTGCCTCGCAAGTCCAGCACAATATTTTTTGCGCCTTTTTCTTTGAGCGCAACCAAAGCATCACGCACTTCCTTGCCCGCATTTTGTGTAAAATCCGTGAGTTGAATCATGCCCACCTCATCGGTTAGCATTCCATAATAAGGGACATTATTCATCACGATTTTTTCTCGTATGAGCTTGACCTCGAAGGGCTTAGGCTTTCCGTACCGCTCAACAAACAAGGAAACTTCCGTTCCCGATTGTCCTTTCAGGTATTTGCTAAGTTGCTCGGAGGTTTTGCCTTTCATGTCTTGTCCATTGATTTTGAGGATTTTATCGCCAATACGCAAGCCCGCCCGATGTGCGGCAAATCCCTCAAAAGGCATCATAATTACGGCATATCCTTGATGGGTTTCGACCGAAGCCCCAATGCCACTATATTCGCCAAGTGTCATGGTGCGATAGTCTTCGATTTTGTCTTCGGGAATATAATTGGTATAAGGGTCAAGCGATTTGAGCATGGCTTCGATGCCTGTTTCCATCAAATTTGTGGGGCTGATTTCATCCACATAATACCGATTGACTTCTTTGTAGAGTGTGGCGAAAATATCCAGATTTCGGACAATTTCAAAATACTTGTCGTGTGGTTCGCCGAATGCCAGCGTAACGAAAATCGCCATCCCAACAATAGGATAAAGAAATAATTTTTTTTTCATGAAATATACAATTTGAGAAGTTAGGGATTTTTATAACGTGCTAATATCCATACGGTTAAGTGTACGATGATTCGGTTCTGAAAGTTAGTATCTCCCAAAACCTCACCATCCATGCCCTAAAATAATCAAACTTATCTCCATTTTATGTTAAAATCCAAAAAAGTACGCAGGAAATCATTGCTTTTGTCAAAAAATAAATAAAGTACATTTGCTCAAGAAATGAGGCTTTTGAGGGGTTGATACTTATGAATTATAAATCAATAAATAAGGCAGTTAGCCTTTTTACGCATAAACCGCCTGCTCAGTTTCGTAATGTTGTAAGGTTTTTATCAGTTCGGTACGGATAATTTCGGCAAGGCTTTGCGGATGAACCACACTGACATTTGCGCCGTAACTCAACAACTGCATTTTCAGTTCATAATTCACAATGACCTCAATTTCAATCATATAAGTTTGCTCCGAATCTTCCAAAACGCGTTGAGTCGTGTGCAGCGGTTGCACTTTCAGATATTGCCCTTGCGAAGGCGAAAATCGTAAAACAACCTTTTCGGGAGCTTGGTCTAAGACCGAAACACCGATGCAGTGCTTATAAAAACTCTGGGCATCAAACTTGGCTTGGGTCGGGGCGATATAAGAGCGTTCAGTGGTCGAAATATGAACAATTCTGTCCAATGCAAAAATCCTAACTTGTTGATACTCTTCGACATAGCCAATGACATACCACATATTTTTGTATTCTTTCAATAAATATGGATGAATCGTATAATACTTTTGGTGGTCAGAATTGAATTTTTTATAGACCATTTCCGCTGGAGTTTTGGAAGTAATCAATGTAATTAAATCACTCAGAAGCTCACTTCCCTTGTAATATGGCGATTTATCAATCTGAATAAAATTGTGCATCTTCCGCATATCATCGCCCAAATTTCGGGTAATTTCAAGTCCGTCCAATACCTTATCGACCGCATCAGAAAATTCATCAAAAATTGGCAAATCCCTAAATTCACCCAAAATCGTTTCGACAAAACTAAGTGCCAGTAAATTGCGTTCCGATAAATTTACCGATAAAAATTTATACTTTTTATCCGAATATTCATATCCATTGCATCGCCGATTATAAATAATTGGCGCATCAAATTCGATACGCATCGCTCCGATGTCCTTTTCGATGGTCGAAGCGGAAACAACCCCAAATTTTTCTTTGCAAGCCTCCAATAATTCTTCTTTTGTGGGGAAAGGCTTGTGTTTGCTCCGCAACATTTGGTCTATCAGCATGTAACGGAAAAAAGGCAGTTTGGTACTTGGCATAATAATTATCGTTTTGATTTGCTTACAAAATAAGGCGTGTACTTCGTAAACTATTTACGCACTTGGCAAAAACATCCTCTAAAAATACGAAATAACTACGTAAAATACTGCTATCTCATAAATTAAATCTCTGATGACTTTTTGTTACTTACTTAAACGGGCGTAAGTATTTCGCAAAATTTGTACGCAATATAATCTACAAATCATCTTACTTTTGTGTGTCAAAAAAAATACACCTAAATCCATGACAAGACCAACCAAATTAAACGCAATCGCCCAATGCAAATGCCCCCGATGTCGGCGAGGAAAAATGTTCAAAACAGGCTTGTTCAGCACTCAATTTATGGCAATGCACGAAAAATGTCCGAATTGTGGTTTCCGATTTGAAATCGAACCCTCATTTTTTCAGGGAGCGATGTACGTGAGTTATGCCTTTTCGGTGGCGATGTTTGTCATTGTATTTGCACTGACGACTATTTTATTACAAAAGCCTGATATTCAGGTATATATGACCAATATTATCGTTACCGTAATTTTGTTTATTCCCTTTTCATTTCGGTATTCTCGTGCGGTATTTTTGCATCTTTTTGGGGGCGTAAAATACGAAAATCCCCAAGATTCAGAGGTTTAAAACCAAAATAAAACGCTCAAAATTCGGAAATCTTGAGCGTTTACTTTGTGGGGTGGCGGACTGGATTTAGGGATTAAAAATCTCGCCGTATCGTTCGATAAAATGTTGTACGGCACGGCTCAAATTATCGCCTCGAGAGGTTTTGAGCGTGCTTTGTGTAGGTTTTCCGATAGTCAAGGCGCGTCCCGTTCGCTCAAAAGTTGCCTCCTGCGTTCCGAAAAAAATGCGTTCATAATCGCTTTCATAAATCGCCCACGCCCAGCCTTGCGGTTTTGCCAAATGGATTTTGATGGCATTTTTATCCGCCAAATTAATCATGGATTCAAATGCCAATCCTTTTCCCTTTCGTCTGATTTTCAGTACGCCCTTATTTTTGCCGTAAGTATCGGTCTTGATTTCGTATGTATAGTGCTGATTCTGAACTTTTAGCTCGCCCGTAAGTTTGGTTTTGGGTTGGGGCGGATTGCCAATAACAGCAAAACTGGGGTAATATTGAGCGATAAATCTTCGGATAACGGATTCTATCAAATTTTGGGTCGAAGTTTGTCCCGAATAAGTTTGAAAAAGGATAGTTTCGGGGACTTTTGCCTGATTTTCGGGCTTGGTCATCATTTCGCCTTTGATGATATAATTTACTTTATTTGCCTGAAAATCAGCTCGTAAATACTCATCCAGCATCGCCGACCAGATATAACCTTCTTGAATTGCGCCCAAAATCTTAACCGCCCGCAAGTTCCCCCCATCTAATTTGGTAAAAACCGATGTGCTATAAACGATGTGCGATGTGGGTGCTTGATTGGGGTGCGTTTGTGTGGTACGAATAACCAAACGGTCGCCTTTTTCGGCAGGCTGGAGCTGATAAAGAAACGTATGTCCTTTGTAGTCCCATGTTCCTGTAAAGTGTTGAGCTTCAAGCCTTTGTAAGGCAATTATGCTAAAAAAAATGCCCCATAAAATGCCATATTTCTGTATCATATTTTGATGTGCTTTTTTTGTAAAACGTAAAATTGTAACGATTCAGTATTCTTTTCTCATCTTTTCAGAAATTCAAATTCATATACTTTTGGCTCGATTTTTTGGGCTAAAATTTTTAACTTATCTCGCAGATTATCAATAAGTTGTGTGTATTTTTTGTCATCAGATTTCGGGTTCATTCTTCCCTTAGAATTTCTACCCTGAAAATACGCTCTAATATCATAAAAACTTGCATTTGCATTTACATTCGGTTGTTTGTGATAGTATTTCCAAAGTTCACGCCCCGCATCAAAAACTGCGGTGGCTTCTGCCGAAAATTGCAGCGGTGTAGTTCTATGCTTTTCCTTTTCTAATAAAGTCCCGTTGCCTTCCATTTTGAGTTTGCCTTTGATGAAATCAGTCATAAAATGGCTTTCAAACCTATCTTGAGCATCGACTTCGTATTCCGTAAACGGAATCCAGTGGTTAGTTGATTTTTCTAAAATACTAACTTTATTTTGACTATGAAATAATGAAAATGCTAGGCAATCGTTTTTAAAATCAATATCATTTTTCCATTCATTATTAGGTTCTATGAATTGGTCACGGTCATTGAGCCAACTTGCATCAACAGAATGCCGAACTGTAAAATACACAGATATTTCTATTAAATTATTTGCAGTTATTGGTAAATAATAAACATGTCTTGTACCTATATTAATCAATAAAAATAAAAGGTTGATTTTGGAAATCAGGAGCAGGACTTGGTAAATATCCTATTATTTGATTTGAACTTTTATCATAAAAAATTTTAATCCATTTATTAATACTATTTGGCAAATCTCCATAAAAATTTTTAACACCCAAAAAATCACCTTTTTTATCATAAATATCAGTAGGAATGATATTTATTTTTGATTTTATTGCAGTATTCCAAAGAGTAAAACCAATAGGAAATTTGCCTTTTACATTATCAAAAGTTTCAGCAGGTACAATAAAGCCATTCACATAGTCAGCTAAAAAGAAATCTTTAAACTTTTTAAAATTTGAGCCATTTACAAATTTAACTTTTGAAAATTGTCCTAAAATGCAGCCTTGTATTTTTTCATAAATGATTGCCATAAAAAGTGCAAAAATTTCATTTGAGGCACTGCCAATTTTAGCATTTAATTGTTCTTTAATTTTAAAATCAGTAGTTACACCTGCTTTATTTTCTCCAGTTCCAGTAACTGTTTTTGTTGTTGTCGCCTCTGCATACGGAGGATTAATATAAACAATCAATTTTTTACGTTTTTCCGTATCGTTGATAATGTCTTGCAGACTTTGAGGTAATTTTGTAAATTCATCATTCAAAAAATCAAACTGAAACACGTTGTTTTTCAATAAATTTGCACCGTGTTCGATACGCTCGTGCATTACATTTACATCGGCTTGGTCTAATGTAGATGCGTAAATGTTGTATTTATTGGTCAGTCCCGCCAAAAGATTTCCCGTTCCTGCTGCACAATCCCAAATAGTATAGTCGTCTTGCCAGTTTTCGCCCAAATAATCGGTCAAGTATTTTTGAGAAAGTTCTACCCAAATTCGTGGCGTAAAAAAAGCCCCTTTTCGTTCTCTAATATCTTGAGGCGTGAGTAAATCTCTACGTTCGATGATATAATCCTGAAACTCCTCTAAGGGCGGGCGTTTGTAGAGTTTCCAAAAGTTTTGGTAAATAATATGGTCTTTGATGGGGATAGAGGCATCAAATATTTGCTTGAGGTATTGTTTTGGTATTCGGTATTCTTGCCTATCAAACATTACAAATAAATTCTTTTTGATAGAAATATTGTCTAATATGCTATCGGTATCTTTGTCGTCCACAAAAAGGTCGGCAAGGTAAAAATCGTTATCAAAAATATTCATTTTTTTGAGGTCGTCCCAATTTACATCAATAATGGGTTTGATAACTTCGACCCAACGCAAATAAATAGGCACAAAATTATTTTTATCAATCTTTATTTTGCTTGTCGTGGTGGCATTGGCTATGTTGTTTTTGATAAATGTTCTTAATTCTTTATCGTCTTTTTGATAATCAAAAATGTAGGTATTTTCTTTGAGCGTACTTTCAATGCGTTCTTTGATGAGCTGAAACTCTTTTGTTTCGTGGTTGCTTGGCGTTACGTTCCAGTTAAAATCATTGAGATAAAAAATATCTTGAACGCTGTTGTAATCCACAAAAGCGATTTTTTTGAAGTCAAACGCACCCAAAAACGCAGGAGGCAATGTTTTATCAAAAGTTCGTGCCTTGCCGATAGTCAGAATGAGTTGTACAAACATGGTCGGCACATCAAAATTTCCTGTTTTGGCTTCTGCCCACAGCAAGGGTACTCTTCCGAATAAAACATCTTGTTTTGGAAAAATGGTAAAGTCAATATTTCCCAGAATTTCGGTCGTGTCAAATTCTTTGAAATAGTCTGCCCCGACCTTATTTTTTAGTTCTTCTTCACGAATGTTTTGATATTTCATTTTTTGTAGTAGGTATTTTCGGTTTATTGTTGAACTTGTCGCTCACGGTTTGCGTGCATGAGAAGTAGCGAATTAACAAGCATTTCTTATTTTTAAGTACACAAGCCGAGTTTTTTAGGTCTTTCGCCAATGTCTGTTTTTATTAAAATGGCTATGAACATCCCGTCTAAATGCAATAATACCCATTATTTTCAAAAAAAATTTCGTTTATATGGGTTTTGTCCAAACCTTTATCCAGCCATCGACTATTCAAATATTATTCTTGATGTATGAAAATAGATGATGTAATTTTTATACTAAAAAGTATGATTTTTAGAAATTCCAATTCTTTTTCCAAGTATCAATAATATCAATCGAAACTTTGAACGCTTCTTTGGGTCGGGTATAATTTCCGTTTGCCAATACGCCATAAACGCCGAGTCGCAATCGCCGGCGTGCGCCCAACTTAAAGACCCGTTCCAAACCAGCAAAAATCTCCTCGTGCCGAAAATTAGAATCCCTAACCCACAAAAAACCACCGCCAGCCACCAGCCGAACGCCCGTCTTTTTGATGAGCGGAATATTATTGATAAATGCCCCATTAAAGTGATGAATGTGATGAAATTCGACAAACAAATTGGAGGTAAAAAATGCTGTATCCAATACCTGAAATGAACGCAAAGGGTCGGAATATAATAACGGGTCTGACTGACGAAATCGCTTGACATCCAATAATTTAAGGGTTTTCGTATGGATAAAATCTCCTATCGAAAACTGATATTTGGAATGCCCAAACGACCCCAAAATCACGTCTTGTTGCATCTGAAATTCCAAATAATCAAAGTCAATAGCACTATTCAAAATACCGTGCCAGCCCTTCCGATAGTTGATGCTCCATGTCGGATAATTACTGCCCAAAACTACCTTCCGATTCGGTTCGGTCATAAAACGCTGTTTGGGCGTATAAGATACTTTTATGTTGGTTATCAGGGCTTTATATGGGTCAAATTCCAATGGTTGCTCTTCAGAATCAACCCATTCATCAAAAATCGTAACTCGATGAAAACCCTGAATCGACTGACGGTTGGCATATTCGCTTTTTGCTTCCACATAAAGCCCATTGAGCAGTTCGATGCGATGCGATGCTTCCGCCGATTCATTCAAAATATAATTTGCCGAATTTATTTGATTTAAGTACGCATCAAAACTATTAATCGACTCAAATTGACGGGAAATTTTCCACGAAAAATCTGCCAAACGATGCGGGTCGTAACGCATCCATTGCCCTATATTTCCGTTATAGTCCTGATTCTGAAAGCCATACGTAACTCGTGCAGTCGTACTCATGAGTTTGCCATTTTCCCAACCCTTAAAATGATACACAAAAGGACCCACACGCCAGCCCCCAACTATCTGAAAATCAAGCATTGACGGAAAAGAACCCAAATAAATCTCGGTGCGTTTGACATGATTTCGGAAACCTACGCCTTCCCAAAATAATTCGATAAACTTAATCCGATTATATTCTAATTGGATACTATCTTGATAGGATTTACTGCTCGTAACTGCCTGAATACTATCACGTAACGCTATGATTTTACGTTCATTAGGCGTTAATGGTTCTGGGCGTGAACTATTCCAATACAAGCTATCTTTTCGGTACGCATCTGGTTCGATGCGTGAAATTTCGTGATTGAAAAATTTTTCAGGAAATGCGTAATCTACCTGAAAATCAGAATAATACAAAGTCGTATTGCCTCTAAATAATTTTTTGCGTCCCTGTTTGGTTTGGTATCGAAATTCTTGCCGATACGGAATCCAAGTGCTGTCAGAAAGCATTTTGTAATGTTGCCGAAGTTCAAACGCATCATAAAATTTCAGACTTCCCTTGTACAAATTCAGTTCGACCCGATGAATATTCCACCATTCATCATTAATGTAAATAAATCCAGAACACGTAGAATTACCTGATTTTCTGGGAGTTACCTTAATTTTATGCACCAAAACTCCCCCTTCTTTTTTGCTTTCAATAAGCCTAAATTTATATGACAAAATCGAAGTGTTGCTCAAGGGCGAAATCAAAGGCGCATCCGTAATGCCCGTTAATCGCACCATATTTCGATAAAAATTGAAGTCCGTTTCGCCAAAACGAGGCACAAAAAGCCCTGCATCCGTGCCATATTTTTTGTATGCCGTCCGAATTTCTTTATACTTGCGAGGATACTGATAATTGAGCGTCATCTGCATTTCAACCAAATTAATACTATTCATAAGTTTCTGATTTTCAGCTTTTTGTATCTCAAAAGGGTCGGCTTGTTTTTCGGCAGAAAGTGGATTTTCGACTTTTTTGGCGGGCTTGGATTTGGAGCTTTCTTTGGTTTCAATAATTTCGGTTGCTTTTACGTAAATCTCTGTTTTATAGCTATTTATGGATTTTAAATATTTTTTTTTCTGCTCAATCGCATTTTGGATAATTTCATACGCAGGGTCTTTTTTGGAAGCCTGAATTACGATGCCTTCCAACTCAACCGAAGAAGTTTCAAGCAAAATATTTTTAGTAACTTCTTGATTATCAAGCAATACTATCGGAATTGTACGCTCTTGATACCCCAAACAAGATACCTTGATTTCAAATTCGCCCCCTACTTCCAAGCGCAAATAATAAAATCCATTCATATCCGTAACTGCTCCCGTTTGGGTTTCTTGAACGAAGACATGAGCATACGGAACTGGCTCATTATCAGCTGTTAAGATGTAACCTTTGAGCGTTTGAGCGGTCGCCGAAAACGAAAAAAAACAACCCAAAATGAATCCTACAATTCGTATTCTCTCGAAAAAATACATGATGTTTAGGGAATTAAATGATTACTTGAATCCCTATCCAGATGAAAAAAAATATCAAAACGTTGCCTTAATAATGAAGGTAAAAATCAGTTAAGATTTTATCGGTTTGCTCTTTGATGAATTTGGTTTCGGTCATAAAATGATTATTCATGTAAGAAAAAATCAATAATTTACCAGATTTAGTTATTAAATAGCCACTTAAATTGTGATTATTACTTAATGAACCTGTTTTACCATATATAAAATTTTGGTGTTCCTGAAAACGATTTCGGAGCGTTCCCTCGCCAGAAGTAGGCAATAAATGTAAAATTCGCTCAAATTCTGGTGTTGTTTTTCCGTGTTCATTTTTGATTTTCAACAAAAGTTGCACCACCGAATGTGGCGTAATCAAGTTATATCTCGAAAGTCCCGAACCATCTATCCAGTGGGGTTTTTCGGTCAAATCTTGTAAATATTTTTTTATGATTTCACAAATTAAAATATTGGTTTTCAGATATTTACTATTGTTTAAAGTATCGGCGCACATCAACAAGATTTGTTCTGCCAAAAAGTTATCACTCGATTCCATCATTAATTTGAATAATTCATCCGTTTTCTGGGTATAAATGGTTTGCAAGCTATCGGTTTGGCGCATCGGACGATAAATTTTTGTAATCTTTCTGCGTAGCGTATCGGAGAGTAATCGAACGGCAAAATGAGAACTCATTTTCAATGGAATTTCCTGATAATGAGGGTATTCTAAGGTTTTTGGCAAATGACAAACAAATTGATTTTGATTCAAATTTCGCTTTATCCAAAAGTGCATTTCCGATTTTTGGGCGGTATAAATACGCACCGAATCCCGAAAAAAAGCGGGCGAAACCTTGAGATTTCCTAAGGTATCGGCATCAAAATGAACGGCATTGCCATAAATCGGAAAAGACGATTTTTCCTCCGAATAATGGTCATTGTAATCATCCCAAGCCCAGCCCGTGCCAAAATGTTCATCTTGATAATTAGCATCCGAGAAAAATAATTTGTAATTCGTTTTTTTAAGAAAATCAAATACTTTTGAGTCATGTAATTTTGGATGCAAAAAAGTAGGATTTCCCGTCCCCCAAAAAATCAAAGAATCGCCCTGCACCGTGTATTTTAAGGCGGGAGATTGTCGATTTAACAAATGTAAAGCCGCATAAAACGTAAATAATTTCATGTTGGAGGCGGGCGTAAAATACTTTTGGTCGTGATGACGAAGAATATAATCCTGTTTTTCAACGTCATAGATGCAAAATCCCGAAAAAGAATTTTTGAAAACAGGTAAAGTTTTGAGTTGTTTTTTGAGTTTTTTGGGATATTTGACGGCAAATGAATGCGTGCGAACGGGACTTTTTTCTGATTGATTATCAGCACTTTGTCCCAAAATTGAAACAATCATGCTCCAAAAAATGGAACAACAAGCAAGGAATATTTTGGCGTGCATTTCGTTGTGAATTTGTACAAAAAAAGTTTACTAAAGGAACGTAAAAAAACGGAAAAATAACAAAACTTTTCCCGAATTTCTGATTTTTTAACGAACAAAAAACCCTTCAAAAGCAATGCCATTTGAAGGGTTAAATTATTGATTTTCAATCAATTAAATTACATTTTTCGGAATTTATACGACATATCGTAAGCGATTTTGTAGGCAGATTGATTTCCTTTTTTCCACCAAATAATCGAATAAAAATTTGCCGAAGTGTTGGGGTCAATAAAACCGATTAACCAAAATTCCCACGTAGGCCATTTGCTGGTCGTAGCCTGAACCCAATAGCCGTTCCAGCCACCACTATTATAAACTCCTTCGTTTGAAATCGTGAATCCGCCTTTGGCAGCTACTTTCTGAATCATGCCTTTAGCCGTTTCGGAGGCATCGTGATAAGGATAAAGTTCCATCCATGTTTTGCTATCGCCCGACTCGAAGGCATCGGCTTTATTTTGTTTGAGTTGGTGGCTGGACGGCACTGAAAACGCCAATCCGTACTGTTCCCACGTATAATCTTGCCACTGTGCGGTGGCGGTGGCGATGCTCAAAACTGCCACAAAAACGGTCATCAAGATTGATTTCATTGGATTTTAGATTTAAGAATGAATGAAACTTTAATTTTTCCATACTACGAAATAAAAACAAGATTTTACAATCATTGTCAATTTTTGTCATGTAATTTTTTAGTATTTTTTCAATAAATCATACAAATTCCAGACATCCATAAATGAATTATAAAGCGGCACAGGAGCAAGTCGAATGACATCAGGCTCCCGCCAATCGCCAATTATGCCATTTTTCATCAGAAAATCAAAGAGTTTTTTGCCGTGTTCAGGAACAATCAATGAAAGTTGGCAGCCTCTTTCTTCTGGATTTTTGGGCGTAATGATTTCGATTTTGACTTTCGATTGTTCTTCATTAAACTGCTCAATTAAGAATTGGAGATACGCTGTAAGTTTTATACTTTTTTGGCGTAAATTATGAATTCCCGCTTCCTCAAAAATCTGCAACGAAGCCCGATGAATGGCTTTTTGGATAATTTGTCCGTTACTTAATTGCCATCCTTCTGCCCCTTGCATGGGAATAAAATTTTTTTCCATCAAAAATCGGCGTTTTTCGTCATGTCCCCACCAGCCCGCAAAACGAGGCAAATCAGGATTATTGCCGTGTTTTTGATGCACAAAAACGCCCGAAGCCCCGCCCGGACTGGAGTTCATGTATTTGTAAGTACACCAAACGGCAAAATCGGTATTCCAATCGTGTAATTTCAAAGGAATATTTCCTGCCACGTGTGCCAAGTCATAGCCTGCAAATGCTCCGACTTGATGCGCTTTTTTTGTAATTGCCTCTAAATCAAAGAATTGCCCTGTATAATAATTAATTCCACCAAATAATACCAAAGCTAAGGAATCGGCGTTTTCATCAATTTTTTGCAAAATATCTTCGGTGCGGAGCGTGTGTTCGTGGGGGCGTGGTGCAACTTCGATGATGGCATCTTCAGGATTAAAACCATGAAATTTGACTTGGCTTTCGATGGCGTATTGGTCAGATGGAAATGCACCCGCTTCCATCATAATTTTGAATTTTTTGGGGTGAGGCTGGTAAAAAGAAACCATCATTAAATGCAAATTGACGGTTAAATTGTTCATAACGACAATTTCCGAGGGCAATGCGCCCATAATTTTGGCAGAAGGTTCGGCTAATAATTTGTGATAAAACATCCATGGATTTTCGCCTTTGAAATGTCCTTCGACTGCCAAATTTGCCCATTTATCTAATTCTGCCTCGATGTAAGTTCTGGCGTTTTTTGGTTGTAAACCAAGTGAATTTCCGCAGAAATAAATGGCATCTTTTCCGTTAATTTTCGGAAAAATAAATTGATTTCGGAACTTGTTTAACGGGTCATTTTGGTCTTGTTGCTGGGCAAAATGTGGCGTATTTTCGTATTGCATTGATTTTATTGGTTTAGAAATCACTTGAGAAATCAAAACATGATGAAAACAAAAAAGTTTTTACAAAATACCAAGTCTGACCGAAGGTCTGACGTGCTGTGGGCTGTCCCTCCCAGCCGACCTAATATCTTGGAAAATAGTTACTTGTGCGGATACAAGCAAGCACGAGAAAAATAAATCCGCATGAACTTTAAAATATTTTTGACAAAAATAACAAATTTATAAGGGAAAGCGAAGGCACAAATCAAGGCGAGGAAATGACCTCAAAACCTCTAAGATTTTGGGTTTAGTGCGGCAGCCCAAAAAATGAAAAAATTTCTTTTTTTAACGTATCTTTGTGTGTCCAGTAAGTTCATTATCAGTGCGTTTATGTCGAAAAAAAGTTATAACTTGTGGTGATGAAAAATGTACCAGAATATAGGAAAGAAGATTACATTGTGATACCTAATCCGATTTATGATGTGGTTTTCAAATACTTAATGGAAGATAATCTAAGTGCGAAAATTATTTTATCGACACTGATTAACGAAAAGATAAAAAAACTAACATTTGAGCCTATATCGCACACAGAAAAGATACAGGACACAAAAACGGAAAAAACCATCAAACTTTTTCATTTGGATTTTACTGCCGTGATAGAAAAGCCAGATGGAAAAGAGGAGTTGATTATGATTGAGATTCAGAAAGCAAATAAAGCAAGTGATATTTTTAGGTTCAAAAGGTACATCAGTGTAAATTTTCAGAAAAAACAAGAAAAAGAAATTATTAATCCACGAACCCAAGCCGTAGAAAAAATTCATAAACCTTTACGCTTGATACCGATTTTCATACTGAATTTCAGGATAGAAAACGAGGTAAATGATTTGATTATTAAAACAAATCGGGAAAAATTAGGAGTATTCAAAGGAAAAAAACTAAAAAAAGACAACGAATTTATTGATAATTTAAGTTTTGATATATGGGTTGTTCAGTTACCGAATTTGAGCCAAATAAAGGAAAAGGATTATGAACACGATGCTTATAAGACAAAACTGTATCAATTATTAAAACTGTTTGACCAAGAAGCTCAAAATAAAAATAATAAACATAGACTTCTGATAATCAAGGCTTTGTTTCCAAAATTTTTGGAGCGAGTTGTCAATCGTTTAAAATCAGCGGATGCGGATAATCCAGATTTGGAAAATCAGATGAATGCCGAAGATGAGTATTTGGCAGAACTCATAAAACGAGATAATGAAATTAGTTATTTCAAACAAGAATTGGAAAAAACAGCGGGGGAACTCGAAAAAACAACAGAAGAATTAGAACAAGAGCGAGAATTACGAAAACAAAACGACAAGGTCTTAGATGAAAATAAGAAAATAATCGTGGCGTATGCCAAAATATTAAAAGACAGTGGTAAATCAAGCGAAGAAATTCAAAAATTAACCAATCTGTCAAAAGAAATGATAGACAGTTTATAACTTAGACAAGATTTCACAAACCGTTTTCACGTTGAATCGTAGTCAGTTTTAGCTATTCATAAAAAAGTCCTTCCAAAATTTGCGTTTGGAAGGACTTTATTTTATTGATAATCAGACAAATACTATTGTTTGGTAAATGTATATTTGCCCGTAATGTCATGGAAAGTAATGACATAAGTGCCAGCCGTTACAGGAATATTTGCACCGTCTTTTACTCCGTAACCACTTGGAAATGAAGTACCTCCCCAGTTTGCTGTCCATGCGTCATTGGCTCGGAATTTTGCTTCGCCGTTGGTCAAAGTAACCGTTCCGCTCCACGAATGCTTGTCGTTTGGGTCCTGTGTGAGTGGGGTTGAAGCGTTCCAATCGTTTGGCGTAGCCGAGCCGATAATTCCAACAGTCTGATACTCAACGACTTCTATTTTTGTAATGCTAAATATGCCCGTTGCCGAATTTAATTCTAATCGGTAATAGCCCTCTTCGGCAATGGCAATATTATCGCCGTTTACCGTAGCGATTCCGCTTGTTCCTTTTGCGCCCCAGTTTACGTCCCACGCATCATTGGCACGAAATTTGACTTCACCAGCGATTAATTTTGTGATAATCCACCACGAATGCACATCTGCACCCTGAATCATGGCTGTCGAAGCGTCCCAACCGCTGGCAGTTGCCGAGCCAATAATTCCTACGGTGCTGTAAGTTTCGACAGCAGAAATGGAATATGCTGTGGTTTGATTGTTAAATCTAATCAAGTAAGTTCCTGCGGTAACGGCAATATTTGCGCCATTTAATTCGCCTACGCCATCAACACCGCCCCAGTTTACGTCCCATGCGTCATTGGCACGGAATTTCATTTCGCCATCCGTCAAAGTCGCCAGAATAAACCAACTATACGGGTCGTTAGGGTCTTGGGTCATGGCTGTCGAAGCATCCCAACCGCTGGCAGTTGCCGAGCCGATAATCCCAATAGTCTGATATACAGGCGCATCGGCTACATTAAGCGTCAAATCTTGCGTGGCAACATTTCCAGAAGCATCTTTTGCGGTTACTTTCACGATGACTGTTCCGCTCGAAGGCAAAGTAAATGTTCCATTCGTAGGATTTAAGATAATATTAAATTTATCTGCACCATTGGTAATGTAAGTTTTTGACCAATCTTCGGCAGAAATCATAATTTCTGTCAAAGCAATGTTATCCGCAACCATGATGGTCGCCTCCAAATCGGCACTCGGAAAGGCTTTGACACTTGCCTCGTCCAGTGTTACGGTTGGATTTTCGGTATCATTTCCAAAATTAACAACTGCATGAGCCATAGATTCATTTCGTTTGGCATCCCACGCCGTAATTTCGATGACATTTCGTTTGGATAAATCCGCCGTAGAAGGCACAAAAACGGAATAACTTAATTGGTACGCAGCCCCATTGATGGTCATGGTTGTATCCAGTCCCCACTCCGAATTGTATAATTTGACGGCATAAAGTCCTGATTCATCAGAAATTGAAGCCGATAACGTAAACTCGGCATTTCGTCCTGTGGCATCCGCCGAAATAGACGAGATGGTGGGTTTAGAAATATCATAATTCGTGGCTTCCTCATCGACATCGCAGGCAAAAACGAACGTCAGCAGGAAGGCATATACAAGAAAATTAAGTTTTTTCATTTGTTTAATTAATTTTTTTTGGCTATAAAAATGATGAGATGATGTATTAAACCTATAAGAATTTGGAATCCTTATAGGTTTTTCTGATTTGATTATCGAAATAATCCATCAATCGCCAGTGCTGGTGCGCTGACGCTTCCATCGGCATTTTTGAAAATGATTTCCAGACTTTGAATGTCTTTTCCTGCAAAAATCATATCAGGAATCAAGATCGCCCGAAATTCGCCATTTCCCAGATTTTGCGCCTTGCCGTCAGCCGAAAACTGACCGCCATTCGCCCGAATGGTATAAAATAGTTCGGATGTGGTTTTTAAGCCTTCGACTTGAGTTACGGTTTGGTCAAAATAGACCATCAAAATATCGGATGGCGTGAGTTGTTGTGGAAAAAATCGAGATTCTACTTTTGCTACTTCGCCCGCTTTTTGGGGTTTGAAGGTAAAATCAACGCCGCCTTTGTCGCGTGCGGAAGCCGCCCAATCGCCTGCATTATTAAATACGGAATTAATTTCGCTTATTTTAGTGGCTTTATCAATACCATAATATTGGTCAGGAAATATATCCAATTTCCAAACATTTTCGCCCACTTCTTTGAGGAATGTCTTCTCGTTACCACTTTCAACGACAGACTGCCAGCCGTTAATTCCGCCGTGCATGGAAGGCTGTTTGCCCACGAGTTGTCCTTTTTCGCCACCACCATCGCTGAATGCGTTGGCAACATTCAATAAAATCGTCAAAGGTCGGTCGGCACTAAATTCGGAAGGATAAACCGCCCCTGTTTGATTTTTCATCAAATTGAAATCGTATAAAAATAAGGCATTTCCGCTTACTTCGTCAAAGTTTCCAGTTTGTGCGCTACCGTCTTTGGTTTTTAGTAATCCTTCGATTTTGATGATTTCATCTTTGGTTTTGCCATAAAATTCGGTTGGGACAAATGTAATGCTCCAAATATTTCCTTCGACTTTCGTACATTTCATTTTTTCGGCGGAATTATCCCACGAGCCATTTCCTGGGTCGGCGGGAGTCCAACTCCAGACATAAAGCGGTCCTGCATTTCCGTCCAAATCTGTACCTGTTACGTCCATATAAATCGTAACTTCTTCGTCAGCCGTAAAAGCGGCGGGATATGTCCAAATTTCTTTGGGAGCTTTTCGGTCTTGTGCAAAGGCAGTGGCAATCACCGCAAAGAACAAAACGATATAACTTGCTATTTTTTTCATTTTCTTTTAGTGATTTTATTGTTTAACAAAAGTGTATTTGTAGCTCAATGCCAAAGTTTCGCCGTTGTATCGCTGGAAGGCAACTTGCAATTTCCAACCGGGTTTTGGGGCGTAATCCAGAGCTAATTCGGAGGTTTGCTCGCCGTCTGTCAAGATGACTTTGGTCGGATAATTGGGGTCGTCAAATGCCCAAGTTCCGCTGGTCATATTGATAAAATTAGGCGCATTTCCAGCCTCAATCGTAAAATTATTTCCGTTAAAAGAAACGGCATAATCACTAAAATTAAAGTATGGCGTAACGTCTGTGGCTGCGTTGGGTTCTTCGGCAGAAGCCGCAATTTCGTCCGTAAGCATGACGGATTCCAATTTCCAAGAGCCAGCAATTCCTTCGGTATAAGAAAGTGGCGTGCCGATTGGCTCGATTTCGTCAGGCTGACATCCCACGAATATTGCCGATGCCAAAACCACGAAAAAGATTTGATATAAAGATTTGATATTCATTTTATTAGAAAGTTTTTTTGGTTCAATAATTCAGGAGTCATGAGGTGTGCGTATGAAATTCAAAACGCCTACTCAATCTTTAATTTATCCCAATTTTATTTCGAGTATCCCCCTTTTTTTGAGGGGGATAATTCGGGGAAAAGTTAATTACAACCGCCTTCCTCGTTTCGAGTAAAACCGGGAATAATTTCGGCATTCGGGAACTGCAACACCATGCCCGGACAATTCCAATTTGCGCCACGGCTAAAACTTTCTTCGCCTTTTGCGCCAATTCGTTTGATTTCTTGGGTTCGGTCGCCTTCGCCCACCAACTCGATTCGGCGTTCTAATCGGATGGCATCTTTGACCTGTTGTGCCGTAGAACCCGCATCCAAACCAGAAAGTCCCGCGCGCAATCGGATTTTGTTAATATCCGAAATGGCAGTGGCTAAATTTTGCCCTTGCTCCGCCAAACTTTCTGCCCGAATCAACATCATTTCCGTTAAGTGAAGCATGACCGTATTGGCGTAATCTTTGTTAAATTTGGTCAAACCAACGTATTCATTATCTTCGCCTTCGTTTTTGACCTCAAACCAAGCCAGTCGTTTATCCGAAGGGCGTTCGGCAACCAAATTATATAGATTTTGATTGATTCGTAAGGCGGGGTCTTGCGTATCGGTGCGGTAATTATCTCGCAAACCTGTGAATCGGTTTCCTGTATTTACGCCTTCGCTGATGAATCCGAAAATCCATTCGGAAGAGAAATTATCTGGCTGATAACGAGTAGCTAAGCCATTATCATCAAAGGTAAAACCACCATTTCCGATGACATCCGAAGCATAGGCATTGGCATTAACAAAATCATTCATTTGGAAATAAACCTTTGCCAAGAGTGCTTTTGCCGCCCAGCTTGTGGCATAATTGTTGTTAGAAGCTGGTAATTTTTCGATGGCACTCATGAGGTCAGCAATGATAAAATCATATACTTCTTTAACCGTTGAACGATATTTGGAATCAAAATTGGCTTCATTTCGGATAGGCACGCCCAAATGTGAATTATCCGCCGAATATCCGTAAGGTTGTCCGTACAATCGTACCATCTGAAAATGTACTAAAGCTCGTAAAAACTTACATTCGCCTTCTAATCGGTTTTTTTCAGTATCCGAAAGAGCAACGACCCCCAAATTTGATAAGACCACATTCGCACGATATACCGCACGGAAATTATCGGTATAAAAATTATCCAATGTTCCGTTAAAGAAATCGGTGCTTCGTGTGTAAATCGCATTGAAATCATCATTATTGACGACATAAATATTATCAGATAATAATTCGTTGTGATTTTGTACGGCACCATTGCTGACATTAGCACTTACATCATACACCGAATTAAGCAATTTATTCAAATCTTCGGGAGTCTGAAGTGCCTCTTCGGCTGGAATTTTACCGATAAGGTCGGTTTCTAAAAAATCTCCGCCACACGAGCTAATTAGCATGACGAGGGCGAAAAAAGAAATATATTTTAAAGTTTTCATGTTCAATTTCGTGGTTTGGAATTAAAACGATACGTTCAAACTAAAATTAAATGTTTTCTCCTGCGGCGGAGTCAAGTACGTGATGTTCGGACTCATGTTTCGGTCGGTTGAGTTCTCGAAATCCCGTGCGATTTCAGGGTCAAGCCCAATGAACTCGGTAAAAGTCAGCAAGTTTGTCGCTGAAACGGCGACGCGCGCCGATTTTAATTTGAACTTCTCGACCAGTGCCAGCGGAATTTTATAGCCCAAACTTACGTTTCGTAATCGGATAAATGAACCATCATGCAACCACAAATCGGTATTAATCCACGGCGTACCCGAACCATAAGCCTGCGTTTGTCGTGTGAGTCGAGGATACGTAGCGTTATCGCCGGGCTGTTGCCATCGGTCAAATAAATCAGTACGCATATTCCAGTTGGTTACTACGCCTAACTGTCGTTTTGATGAGGAATCAAAAATATCGCCTCCTTTGACAAAAGAAACTAAGACATTCAAATCGAAGCCTTTGTACTCAAATTTGTTGGTAATTCCGCCCATGAAATCAGGCAAGACATCGCCTACCGCCACACGGTCATCGGGAGTCCATTGATAGGTTGTGTTTCCGTCTTTATCCAAATAAACGGGCGCACCAGTTTCGGGGTCGATGCCCGCAAATCGAACTAAAAAGTTCGTGCCAACTGGACTTCCGACTACAATACGGGTATCATTCGTGCCACCGCCTACGGCATCAGGGCTAA
Organism: uncultured Cytophagales bacterium; assembly: GCA_964577275.1. Lineage (GTDB taxonomy): Bacteria > Bacteroidota > Bacteroidia > Cytophagales > Thermoflexibacteraceae > UBA2561. Next base: position 77,355 of record CAZNYR010000003.1, read on the forward strand.
AGTTTCCGATAGAAGTAACTTCGTTATAATTGTAGTTGATGTTCAAGATGGTATTCCATTTGAAATCACCGACCAAATTATAGGTTGTTAATGACCATTCCAATCCTTGATTGAGAATCGAACCTACGTTCGCCCAAGTATTCGAGAAACCCGAACTTCGCTGTGTGGCTAATTGCATCAATACTTTTTCGGTATCTCGGTTATAGAAGGAAACTTCGGTAGTGATTCGGTCATTTAAGAAACCCGCTTCGATAGTGGCATTAAAATTTTTGGCTTCTTCCCACTGCAAATCAGGATTTGCCTGAATATCGGGATAAATGATTCCTTGTCCGTTATAGGTAATGTTTCCGTCATCTGGCAAATATGCGCCTCGCCATTGGTTGTTGGGGAAATTGGCATTGCCCGAAATACCGTAACTGGCTTTGACCTTCAGGAATGTCAAGAGGTCATTGTCTTTCAAGAAATCTTCATTTGAAATAATCCAACCTGCCGAAACCGCTGGAAAAAATCCAAACCGATTATTCGGACCAAATCGAGAAGAACCATCCGAACGTCCTACTGCCTCGAATAAATATTTGCCTTGGAAAGTATAATTAATACGCCCGAACAGGCTAAAGAATTTCCATTCATCGCCCGCAGGCACGACATCGCGCGTAACGACACCATCCGTTTCATCCACTTCTTGTCGGTCTGTTTTGGATTGCTGATATTCCGTACCCGCCAAAAATTTTAGGGTATGGTCATCGCCGATTTTTTTGGTATAATCCGCCGTGAATGAGACATTATAATTACTGACCTGAACGGGTCGTCTTTCCATCAAGGTATTGCCGTCATTGGGGCGCAATTCGACAGGCATAAATTTGTCATTTTTGATGTCATAATAATCGTAGCCGCCCCCGATTTTTAGGTTTAAATCTTTGATAGGCGAATAAGTCAAGGACAAATTATTGATGGTTCGTAATTCGGTTACGTTCCAATCCAACAAATTCATTTTCATGACAGGATTGTTGTCGATTTGATTTCCGTTCGGGACAAAATACGAGCCGTCTTCGTTATAAATCGGGTAATACGGCAAGGATTCGGACATGGCTTTTCCCAGACCTCCAGACCATCCTGCATCGACACGGTCATTCAAACTTCTTGATAATGAGGTAGATAAGGCAACTTTCAATTTGTCAGTTAATTTATAATCAACGTTTACTCGTCCCGAAATCCGTTCGTAGCTATTGCCCATCAAATAACTTTCGTTTTTGCTGTAACCAACACCGACATAAGTAGATAGCTTTTCAGTTCCCTGCGACATCGACAAATCGTATTGGTGCTTGAAACCCGTCCGAGTAACGGCATCCCACCAATCGGTATCGTTTCGTTGGGCTTCCTGCCACGTCAAGCCACCGGGCAAGTCAGATGGCACGCCTACGTTTCCGTCATTTTCCCAAGCCTCTTTATAGACCTGCAAAAATTCGGCGGTGTTCATCATGTTTGCTTTGGCGGTTGGGTTTGAAATCCCAATTCGAGAAGTAAAATTAAAAGATGGCTTTCCTGATTTGCCTCGTTTGGTCGTAATCAGAATGACACCGTTTGCGCCTCGTGAACCGTAAATGGCGGTTGCCGAAGCATCTTTCAGGATTTCAACCGACTGAATATCATTGGGGTTGATATTTGCCAATGGATTGGAGTTCATGGCACCACCGTTGCCCTGCAAAAAGGGGTCATTCGTAATCGGAATGCCGTCAATGACATAAAGTGGGTCAGAACCCGCACTCACTGAAGCAATCCCCCGAATTCGGATAACTGAACCCGAACCCGCCACGCCAGAACCCGTAATGACCTGAACACCAGCGGCTTGTCCTTGCAAGGCAGATTCAAAACTTTGTGTCGGTAGGCTGGAAATATCCGCTCCCGAAACACTGACGACCGAACCTGTGATTTCCTCTTTGACTTGCGTGCCATAACCCACGACCACCACTTCGTCAAGGGTTTTCATGTCCAATTCCATCGAAACATTAATGGTCGTTTGCGAGCCAATTTCGATTTCTTTGGTTTTGTAACTAATAAAGGAAAAAATCAGGGTCGTGGCGTTTGCGGGAGCTGCTAATTTGTACGAGCCATTTATGTCAGTAGCCGTACCAACGGAAGTGCCTTTAACCATCACATTGACACCGATGAGGGGTTCGCCTTGTTCGTCCAAGACTTTGCCCGTTACATTTTTTTGGGCATACGCCGTTAGCGTAAATACGCTAAAGCACATCAGCAACAAGAGCCGATGAATAAGGTAGTTTTTCATTTTCATAAAGTTTGGAAATTTTAAAACTTAAAAACAGGTGCTACAAATGTATAGTAAATTAGAAACGCAGGCAAGAAAACCAGCTCACTCTGTGTTCCGATACAAGAAATTGAAGTTCCGATACAAGAACCGATACCCTTTTTCTGTATTTTGTATTCATAACTAACTGAAAATAAAGTCTTTAACAATTTATTTGGTTTTATGTTTTTTCATATAATTGCTCGTAAACCCTGCGGAAATTCCACGAAATAATAATAAAAGTGCTATTAAAAGTCCTATTTTATGGCTTCCGTGTACACGGTGTTACTTTGTACACTTTCAAATTTATAAATCGAAACGTGTAACTTTTAAAATATCCTGTATCTGGTTCAAATCATCCATGACGATGTTCACTTCGTTCAGGTCATGAACAGCTAAAGAAATATTCCCTTCAAATACACCTTCGGTTGTCGAAAAGGTAATCGCCGTAATATTTAAGCCTTTCCGACTAATAATCTTAGTAACATCACTGACCAATCCTACTCTGTCCGACCCAATGACCTTCAAATTAATATCGAAAAGTTCTGTGGTCATCGAAGCCCATCGAGTACGAATAATGCGATGCCCAAACTTTGCCATCAAATCGACAGCATTCTGACAATCCGTTTTGTGGATGCTCACGCCTCGATTGATAGTTACCAAACCAAAGATATCATCGCCCGGCATGGGCGAGCAACACTTCGCCACCCGATACTCGATTTTGTCCCTATCTTCGCCAATGACCAAGACATCTTCTTCTTTGGCTTTGATGGTTTTCATGTGCGATTTAAATTCCTTGGCACTTTCGGCATGAATTTTTTGGTCACGGATATTCCGTTCGTGTTGCTCGCGAAATTTTTTGATGACATTATGCTCAATAATCCCTTTGCCTACCTGAAAATACAATTCAGGCTCACTTTTGGTATTGAAATAATCTACCAATTCCGTAATGACTTGGGAGGACATCGGCAATTTCATTTGTTTGAGCTTTCGGGCAATAATTTCCTTGCCATAGGTCATGTGTTTTTTGCGGTCAGAGCGCAGATGTTCTCGGATGTGGCTTCGGGCTTTTGAGGTGGTTACGGTTTTTAGCCATGATTCGTTTGCCTTGGGCTTGGTCGAGGTCAGGATTTCGATTTGGTCGCCGTTGGTCAATTCGTGATTCAGGGGTACTAATTTTCCATTGACCTTCGCCCCCAGACATTTAATGCCGATTTCGCTATGCACATCAAAGGCAAAATCCAGCACGGTTGCTTTGGCAGGAAATGCCTTCAAATCGCCTTTGGGCGTAAAAACATAGACTTCATTATTGAATAAATTGGCTCGAAATTCATCCATAAAATCCAGCGCATCCGTATCTTGTTTTTCGATGGATTCGCGCACGGTTTTTATCCATTCTTCCAAAGACGAATCCTGTTTGCTGGACGAATCCTTGTATTTCCAATGCGCTGCCAGTCCTTTTTCCGCAATTTCATCCATTCTCTTAGAACGAATTTGTACTTCTACCCATTTGCCCAATGCACTCATCACGGTCGTATGCAGGGATTCGTATCCGTTGGCTTTGGGAAAACTAATCCAATCGCGCATCCGATTGGGATTGGGACGATAATTATTCGTAACCATCGAATAAATTTGCCAACACATCTCCCGTTCTTTATCCGCTGGCGCATCGACAATAATCCGAACCGCAAACAAATCGAAAACCTCCTCAAAAGGCACGCCTTGTTTTTTCATTTTGCTCCAAATCGAATACACCGACTTGACCCGACTTTTTATCTCGAACTCAAAGCCACCATGCTCCTTCAGCTCTTCGGTAATGGGCTTGACAAAACTACGCACAAACTTATCCCGTGCCGATTTACTCTTTTTTAATTGTTCGACAATATGGTCATAACCTTCTGGGTCTGTGTGTTTTAAGCATAAATCTTCCAGTTCTGATTTGATTTCATAAAGTCCCAACCGATGAGCAAGTGGCGCATAAATAAATTGCGTTTCAGATTTAATTTTGAGTTTTTTCTCTTTGGGCATACTGTCCAGTGTCCGCATATTGTGCAAACGGTCAGCAATCTTAACCAATACGACCCGTATATCTTCAGTAATTGTCAAAAGCATTTTTCGGAAATTCTCCGCCTGAATCGAATGTCCTTTCTCAATCGCCCCTTTGATTTTGGTCAGCCCATCAATACTTTTAGACACTTTCTTGCCGAACTCCTTTTCAATATCTTCCAGCTTGTATTCGGTGTCTTCTACCACGTCATGTAACAACGCACAGACGATGGAGGTTGCTCCCAACCCAATTTCATCCACCACAATCCGCGCCACTTCCAAAGGATGATAAATATACGGCTCCCCTGATTTTCGGCGCACATTTGAATGAGCCGACATCGCCAAATTAAATGCCTTCCGAACCATAGTCGTATCCTTCCGAGAGTTCAGATAAGGGCGAGCGTGTCGGAGCAAAAGCCGATAACGCCGCCGTATTTCTTTGTTTTCGGCTTCGATTTCTTCGGGCGTGAGTTGATGCAGAGGAGGCTTCGGAGTAGGCTTAAAATGAACTGTGCTTGCCTTATGAATTTGTGTGGTGTCGGTTCGGTTTTTGCCTTGTGTTGGTATGTTCATCTTTATTCAGACTTAGTGTTGCTTGAGAGCGTTTTGATTGTTCTCTACGCTTTGTTTATCTTTTGTGATATGCAAAATATAATTTTATTCCAGAAAAACGAATAAAAGATTCATTTTTTCTCCAAAAAATAAATAAATTTAATAAATATATAAAATTAACCATGTCGCTTATTCCATTATATCTCTTTGATAATCAGATAAATATAGACTTTACATCCGCTCCACATTCATCATTTTGGATGGATACAGAAAACCCACGATTTTAATTCGTGGGTTTTAAACTTTAATCAATCTTTCAAATGTATTCTGCATAGAAAATTATCCGAATTAAGAAGGTTTTTCATTATAAATGACCTGTAAAACGGTTTGTCCTACGGCTTTAAGTGTCTGTTTATCAATTACTTGAATATTATCATCGTGTGTATGCCAATATTTCCCGAAATAACTCGGAGAGTTCGGGTCGTGTTGGATAATATCAATCATCGGGATTTTTGCATACCGATTCACGTAGGTGTGGTCATCTGTAATTGCGCCTGTTTGTTCATGCACAAAAAAACTTCCATATCCGATTTTTTCTGCCGTTTTCCAGACTTTCAGAACGATATGGGAGGCATATTCCATCGAAATACCTTCCTGATAAAATTTGGCATCTTTTGCCCCAACCATGTCCAATAAAATACCATAATTGGCTGAATAATTGGGTTTATGAAAATTTTTGCTCCAATACTGCGACCCTAAGCACCACGTATCGGGCTGATAATCCATCCCTTCGGGCTGTCCGTAATCTTCGGCATCAAAAAAAATGACATCCACACCGACCGTAGCTTTTGCGTCATTTTGTAATACACGCATAATTTCTAACAATATGCCCACGCCACTTGCGCCGTCATTTGCGCCATCAATGGCTTTTTCACGATTCTCGGTATCTTGGTCTGCAAACGGACGGCTGTCCCAGTGTGCCGCCAAAAGTATTCGTCTTGAGGCATTGGGCTTAAAACTGGCAATAATATTTTTGGATTCTAACTTGGTGCCACTAAATGCCGTGGCGATAAAATCTTGTTCTATGACCTGTAAACCCATATTCCGAAGAGTTTCGACAAGGTATTTTCCGCAGGATTGGTGGGCAGGCGTATTTGGGACACGAGGACCAAATTCGACTTGTTTTTCGATGAAATAAAACGCCGAATCAGGATTGAAATCAGGAGTGGATTGCATCATAATTTCCGTTGATTCAGCCTGTTGTTGCAATTCTTCCAAACCTTCTACTTTCCCTGTTTCTGCGGTTTTGCCACAGGACATCAATCCTAAAATACAACTAAAAATAATTCCTCGTAAAGCCATCGAATTTTTCATGATTTGAATAAATTTATACCGTTTGTTTGAGGTCAAAAGTACATAAAAAATAAAAGCCTTAAAAATGCTTAAAAAGCAAACTCTTGAAAATCAACAAGTTAAATCAAATTAATTTTTTGTGTTGCGTAAATTTTCTATCGCCTCAAGGGTTAAATTTGTAATTTTTGATATGAAAGTATTACTTGCTCCCTCGATAATCGCATTTTTCGCAATTTCAAGATTTCTTTCA